>JAUQPF010000036.1 GCA_030550535.1 Candidatus Bipolaricaulota bacterium | reverse complement strand
CTGCTCTCCCACTTCTCTTAGGATCTCTTCGCGGGTTTTGTCCCGCATGGTGGCCTTCCCTCCTTTCGTTTCCACGTTTTTCTGGGAAGGCTACCATGCTACCCTGTGGACACACTTCCCGAGACACTACCCGGGGGAAGAACCCCGCTTCCACGGGGAGCCGCGGGTGGAGTGGGAAAGGTTTTCCTTAACACTGCGCAGCGAGATCCAACCGGATGGCCCATGGGCTTTAGAAGTAACTTTTGCGCTCAGCCTATCGTTGGATCAAAACCCTTGATCCCCAGGGCTGTGCCTCACCCTCTAGCGAGCGGTTTCCCGTTGGGATCGAGGAGCAGGAAACGTGGCAACAAGACGGGGGTCGTCGCCCGCTAACGCCAGGGCCCGCAGGGCGCTTCGCTCCTTGTCCTTCACCTCGAGCATGAGGTCGAAATCGTGGGGGCGGCTCTCCTCCAAAAACCGGAGAAAGTGGGCCTCGTCGAGCTTGCGGGCGTGGCTTCCGCGGCGGCCGCCCGGAAGGGGCGAGGAGTAATCTACGATGGGAAGGCCGTCCTTGGGCGCCCAGGTCTCCGCTTGGGCTGCCAGGGCCTCAGCCACACTCTTCCCGTCAGAATTGAGCTCGTGATGGAAGACGTCGAAGACTACGGGAAGACCGGTTCGGCGGTGGAGCCAAAGGACATCGGCCAGGGTGTAAAACCGCTCGTCGTTTTCAAGGACGAGCCGCTCGCGAATCGCTGGAGGAAGCCCCTCCACGACCCGAAGAAATCGGTCCATGGCGCGCTTTTTGTCCCCGTAAACCCCACCCACGTGGATCTGGATCTTGGCCGTGCGATCCAAGCCCAAAAGCTCAAGAACACGAGCATGGTAGGCTAAATCGGCGTGCGCTGCCTCCACCACCGTGCGCCGCGGTGAATTGAGGAGCGTATATTGGCCGGGATGCATGGAGATTCGCATTCCAAAGCGGCGAATGAGGGCTCCGATCTCCGCGAACCGCTCGGCGAAGGCCTCGTCCCAGGGAAAGGTGTTTTTGGGGTGCGAGGCCAGGGGCACAAGATCCGAGGTAATGCGCAGAAAAAGGAGGCCGTGCGCAGCGTTCCACCGCACGATCTCCTCCAGGCAGTCGAGGTTCCTGGCCAACGTTTCCTCAAGGCGCTCCCAGGTGAGGTTTTGGAGGCGAAACGTCCGGCTAGGGCGACAGGATAAGCTCAGGTTTATGCACGGGTAACCAATTCTCATCCCTCACCTTTCCCGGAGTCCAAAGGAAGAAGGAGGTCCGCCGGGAAGGGCTGGAAGAACGCCTGGTCCGCGAGGTACTCCACGCCGAACCGCAGGATCCAAGAACGGAGGAGCTCCCGGGGTACGCTCAAAGGGAGGCGCCCCGCCCGGTACTCCCCCAAAAGGAAACGGAAGTGCGCGCGCTCCTCGGACGAAAGGCCTTTGCTCACGTAGCCGAAAGCGTGCTCCAAGACGTTCACCACGTTGGGGCGGCGGGGGACGCGAAGAAAGGCCTCCCGAAAACCCTGGGCATAGCGCGCGACCACCTCCCCTTCCGCAAGGCGGGGGGCGTTGGCTACCAGGCGCCCGAGCTCCCGAAGCTTTGCTTGGCTTTGGGCCATAAGGAGGAATTTATGGCGCGTGTGAAAGCGCACGAGCTCCCCAAGATCACGGGCTTTCTCCACCTCTCGAAGGGCGGCAAGGGCGAAGACAGCGGTGAAGAAGTGCTCGCGCAGGGATTTGTTGGTGAGCCGTCCTTCATCCTCGGCGGGAAGAAGGGGAAAGCGTGTGCGCACGGCCCCGCCAAAGAACCCCGGGCCCTGCCCTACCGCCGCGCCCTTCTCCGCCGAGGCATAGATTTTGGCATCCCGCAAGGCACAGCTCGGCGAGCGGTTCTTGAGGATGAAACCATCGACCTCGGGGAGAGCCGCGAAGAAGCGCGCGAGGAAGTCCTGCATGGCCGCGGTCCAGTCGCGCCCCGTGTCGGGCTGAACGAGGCGGAGCCCCTGATCGCGCACAAGCCGCACGGGCGGCCGGGGAACCCCCATGCCCGCCTCCACCTCTGGGCACACGGGGAAGAACTCCACGTGCGAACCCAAGGCGGAGACCACCGGATCGGGGATAACGCTCCCGTCGTAGCGGCACGGGGCGAACCCTAAACACCGGCTCACCACGATCCTGGGCCGCGCAAACGCCGTCACGGTTCCCTATTTTCTCGGAAAAGCTCGAGGATCTCCGCGCAGGACTCCCCACCCCGAAGGCGGTGGAGCACGAAAAACGCGTGGTCAGGCGCAGGACGCCCTTTCCCCGAGATCAGGAAGAAGGGGGAAGAGGCCCCCAAGGTGACCTGCTCATCCTGCCAGAGGACTTCGCCCCGCACGAGATCGGGGCTGAGGATCCGACCGCGGTACTCCTGGCGGATCCTCTGAACCACGTAGGCCTCCCCCGAGAGCAGGCCCAGAACCCTCACCCGCACGGTGAACCCGGGTTTCCCATCCCCATCGGGGTCAAAAACACGAGGATCCTCGGCCCGCGCGGGGAGAGGATCGAGGGGGTCTTCAAGCCGAACACCATTCAGGACGGTGTAGGATGGAACAACCAGGACGAACCCTCCTTCCTCTCGCTCGATCCGGGCCGGGATGGGGCCCACCTGGACGCTCCGCACGAACTCCGGCAGGACCGAGATCTGCACGAGCGCTGTTCCCATGTCGAAGACCATGGAGCAGACCTCCTCAGACCACAAGACAAGTTTTTCCCCGTCCTGTTCGATGCGGAGGCGGGCAACTTGGAGGACTCGGCGCAACCTTTCCCCTAAAAGCGGCACCTCCCAGTACTCCGCGATCACCTGGTAAAGGGCCCAGGTCCCTTGGAGGCTGGGTAACTCCGGAAGGTCCGCTTTTGCGGGCACGCTACCCAAGAGAAACGCAAGGATGAGAAGCACGCTCACGCAAGACCTCCTTTCACATGGATGGAACGACCTTTCCAAGTTCCGCGGCGGGAAAGGTGCCAAAAGGCCGAGCGGGCGGCAGTGAACCAGGCCACGAGGTGCACCGAAGGATAGCCCAAGCAGAGCCAGACCGGAAGCCGAAAGCGAAGCACAGTGAACGTCCAAAGCACAAAAGCCCAACCCAGAGCCCAGGCCGCAGGCACGACGAGCGGGGAGGGGAGAGATCCGCCCAAGGCCATGGGCAGAACGAAAAGGGGCTGCCAAGCCACATAAAGGAGCCAAGTCCACACGAACGCGAAGGGGAGAAGCCTTTTCTTGAAGATCGGGAAGAGGTTCTTCGCGAGTCCGGCGTTGGCGGCCCCAAAGCCGCGGTACATGCGGCACCGCGCCAATCCTCCGGCGTAGAAAAGCTTGAGTCGAAGGCCTTCACGAGCCGCTCGGGAGGCCAGGGCCTGGTCCTCGAGGACCTCGGCGCGCACGGCCGCGTGGCCGCCGATCCGCGCGTAAGCCGCCCGCGAAATAAGCAGGAACTGGCCCACAGCAACCCGCCGGAGCTTAGGGATGAACAAGGGAAAGAAGGAGCTCAAGCTCCAGGGAATGAGGGCCACGTGCACCGCCTCCCCCACGCCTTTGACCTCCTGCTGGGGAAGGAGGGAGAGGAAATCGAGGTTTTCTTTTTCCATTGCGGCCACAGCAGAGGCTAAAGCCTCGGGAGCAAGCCGAACGTCAGCATCCAGAAAGAGGAGGAGGTTTCCGGAAGCTTGTTTGGCTAACTCTGCACAGGCCCAGGGTTTCCCGAGCCAGCCCTCGGGTGGGGCCTGCCCGAAAATCGTTCGCAGCCGCGGATTCCGGAGCTTCGCGAGGATGGCCCTTGTGCCATCCTGCGAGCCCTCCTCGTACACAAGGACCTCGAAATTCGGGTAGTCCTGGGCCAGAACCGAGGCGAGACAGCCCTCGATGTTTTCGGCCTCGTCGCGCACAGGGATGAGCACCGAGACCTTGGGAAAGCCTGAGGGCTTACGGGAACGAAGACGGGGAAACCCATGCACGTTGAGGAGGGCGATAACGCAAAGGACGAAGAAGAACCCGGCCAGGGACCACTCGTGCAGAAACAGAAAGCTCAGGGCTTCCCTCGCAAACGAAAAGGGGCGGCCTTGCAGGCCGCCCCAAGGCTCTCACGCAAGTTCGATGCGCTTTTGGGACTCCCAAAGACCGTGGATGTTGCAGTACGCCAGGGCATGCAAGGTGCCGGGCTTGTTCGTTTTGAAGGCGAAGGTCACCTCGTGGTGGGTGTACACCGGGCCCTGGTTGGGACCAGCCACGGCCTCGCCGTGGGCGTTGAACTCGAACTTCCCGAGGTCATACGTGAACTTATCCCCATCGGGCGAGAAGAAGGCGGAGATCCAGCGGATATGGTGCTCCGTGGTGTTGGGATGAGCTACAGCTTTGCCCAAAGAAATCTTGACCGGCACCCACTCGTCAGGTTTCACCCGATCCGGACACTCGATGACCGGGACGTGCTTTTCCTTCTGCCAATCGGCCTCTTGGATCTTCTCGCAGATCCTCATTCCTCCTCCTTTCCGCGCTTGCCGAGCTCCTTATCCAGCCAGAGAAGCCCGCGACCCGACTCGCCGATACGCTCAAGCATCTCCACGATGCGCCGCGTCTGGTCCTCCTCTTCCACCTGTTCGGACACAAACCACTGGAGCATGACCTCAGCGGGGTAGTCCTTCTCCTGGCGAGCGAGTTCCACGAGTTTATGGATGCGGCCGGAGATGTAGCGCTCGTGTTCGTAGGCGGCCTTCCACGCTTCCAAGGGAGAACTCCATTCGGACCTGGGCTCCGGCAAAGCCTCGAGCTTCACCCGACCTCCCCGCTCCACCACATGGTTATAGATCCGCAGGGCGTGCCCGTATTCCTCCTCCACCTGAACCTCCATCCAATGGGCCATGCCCGGAAGACCCAGGCTGTGGAAGTACGCGGCCATGGCCAGGTAAAGGTAGGCCGAGCCCAGCTCCTCCCGGATCTGCTCGTTCAGCGCTTTCTCCATGGTTTTCCCGATCATCGAACCCCTTTCCTTTGGGACCCAAGGGGCGGGAGAACCCCGCCCCTTGCCCACCCTCACAGCTTCCTATGGCAGAACCACCAGTCGTAGCACTGGACCTGGCCCTCCTTGGCCTCTTGCAGACGCTTTTGCGCGCCCTGGAGGTCCGAGGGCGGCGGCACGATGACGTTGCCACCAATGAGCTCGTTCTCCGGCCAGTTGGCGGGGATAGCCACTCCCTCCTTCATGGAGGTCTGCAGGGCTTTGAGAAGACGCAAAACTTCAGGGATGTAGCGCCCTATGGTGAGAGGATAGTAGAGGATGGCGCGGATGATCCCCTGCGGGCAGAGGATGAACACAGCCCGCACCGTGGCCGACTCCGAAGCCCCCGGATGGATCATGCCGTAAAGCTCGGCGATCTTGCCGGTGGTGTCGGCCACGATGGGGAAGGGGATCTCCACCCCCAGCTTCTCCTTGATCCACTCCACCCACTTGATGTGGGAGTACACATGGTCCACGGAGAGGCCCACGAGTTCCGCGTTCAAGGCTTTGAACTCCTGGTAGTGCTTGGCGAAGGACACGAACTCTGTGGTGCAGACAGGGGTGAAGTCCGCAGGGTGCGAGAAGAACACGACCCACTTGCCCTTGAGGTCCTTGGGGAAATCAATGGGGCCGTGGGTGGTCTGGGCCTTGAACTCCGGCGCCGGTTCACCGATCAACGGAAGCCTTCTTTCCTGCATGATCCCTCCTTTCAGAACGCCTTGTACTTCTCCCTCGGAGCCCCGCAGATGGGACAGCGCTCAGGGGGCTCCCCCACCACGGTGTGCCCACAGACCGGGCAGATGTAAACCGTGCCGATCTTGATATCCGTACCCTTTTCCGCAGCCTCCTTGGCCTTCCGATAGAGCTCGGCGTGGATCTTTTCAGCTTCGATGGCGAAATGAAAGGCCCGCTTAGCCCCGCTCTCTTTTTGAAGGTCAGCCACAGCGATGAACGCGGGGTACATCTCCTCCACCTCGTAAGTCTCGCCGGCAATGGCCACATCAAGGTTTTGCCCGGAGTCACGGATCATGCCGAGCTCGCGGTAGTGGTTGGTGGCGTGCACTTGCTCGGCGTAGGCGATGGCCCGAAAAAGCCTCGCCAAATTGGGTTTGCCTTCCTTCTCGGCCACCTCGGCAAAAATGAGGTAGCGCATATGCGCCTGGGACTGCCCGGCGAAGGCGGCCTTCAGATTCTCTTCGGTCATCTTTTTCATGGTCCACCCCTTTCCCTTTGAGCTTGGCAGGCAGGACAGAGGCCGTGGAAGACGAGGGTGTGGTGGTGCACGGAGAAACCCAGGGCTTCAATAGCGCGATCGAGCTCGGGCTTGTAGGAAAGCTCCAGGTCAAACACGCGGTCGCAGCGAAGACAGTGGAAGTGGTAGTGGGGGTGGGTGGTGGGGTCGAACCGCTCCGCGGGCGCCAAGGGGAGGGTGGCCACCAAGCCCTCCTCGGCCAAGGCGCGGAGGGCGCGATAGACTGTAGCCAAGCTGATGGCCTCGCCCTTTTCGCGTAGGGCAAGGTATAGCTCTTCCGCGGTGGGGTGATCCATGCGCGCGGCGAGTTCCCGAAGGACCCGATCGCGTTTGCCCCTCTCCTGCCTGTTCATGATTTTCATTTTGATTATAGTTTGCAGTCGCCCCGCGTCAACCCCAGGTGAAGGGGGCCTTGACGGACCGCCCTCAAGCAACACTTGGGAGAGAACGAAGCGCAGGCCAGACATACTTTAATCATCCATGTGCCCTGGCCATTAGCCGTGCACCAGTAATTTGAAACTCATGCCGTAGGCCGGTGCGAATTCCACACTAAAAGCCCAAGCAAAGGTAAGCGCGTTTCTATTCCGCACAAGCGTTTTCGGAAAGGTCGGGAGAAACAAACAACGCTCGCACGTTTCCTTTGCCAACAAGGATGGCACTGCCGGCGATCCTTAAGAACCTTTGAACACGTGGTCCTTGTTGGTCCTCGCCTGCTCGCAAGGCCAATTTTCCGCACCCCAGCCCTGTCGAAACATCTACGCCCAAAGGTTCATTCCCTACACAAGTTCGCGGGCGCAGGGGTTCCAGAGCGGAAGAGTTCTTCCGCAGCTCTCATAAGCTCGGGATACCCAAGCACGATGGCCCCCACGAGGATCCGCTTTTCGTTCAGCACGAATTTGGCGTACCTGTCCTTCTCCTCCACGCGCTCTTCCGTGTAGGGGCCGCCCAAGGGCTGTGTGTCCCCAAGAACGAGGAGATCCACCCCCGCAACCTTGAGGCGCTGGGCGGGCGGTGTTCCGGCGTAGCGGACGCTCCAGGGTTCCACCATGTTCTGGGCGGCCACCAAGGCCTGCTCTCGCGCGGCCAGAACGATCCCGTAAACCCTTCCCTGCCACTCCGCCACGTCCCCCGCGGCGTACACCCCAGGAACCGAGGTCTCCAAAAAATCGTTTACCACAAGCCCATTTTGCACGAACAGACCCGCGTCCTGGGCCAAGGCCACCCGCGGTCGAACCCCAATGGCGATCAACACCAAATCCGTGGGCAAAATCTCTCCTGTGGAAAGATGGACCTCCTCGGCCTCACCCTTCCCCCGAATCGCCGTGGCCTCGACCGCACCGCGCACCTCGAGCCCTTTGTCGCGCAAAAGCGCGCCGAGGATCTGGCCGGCCTCGCGATCGAGTTGGCGGCTGAGGGGCCACGGTCCTCGGGCCAGGACCACTACCTCTTCGAGGAAACGGCGAAGGGCGTTGGCGGCCTCCAACCCCAGCCAGCCCCCGCCTAGCACCACGGCCCGCCGCCTCCCTTCGGCCCAGGTGCGGATCCGCTCCACGTCCGCCGCCGTGCGCAGGGTGAACACCCCGGGCAAATCCACGCCGGGGATAGGAGGCCGGAGGGGTTCCGCTCCCGTGGCCAATAGCAAACGGGTAAAGGGGAGGCGACGGCCGGAGGCGAGGACCACCTCCCGCCTGGCCAGGTCCAGGCCCACGGCGGCTTCGCCCAGCCTGTAATCAATCCCTCTCGTTTCAAACCATCCCCGGGGGTAGGGCGTGATCCCCTCAAGCCCCTTTTGGCCAGCGAGGACTTCAATGAGACCTGGCCGAAGGTAATAGGGGATGGGCTCGGCCTCCACGAGGATCACAGGGGCAGCGGAATCCAGGGTACGCAGCTTTTGGGCCGCGGTCACGCCCGCGATCCCGCCGCCCACGATCACGTAGGTCATAGGGGCTGGAACATGTCCTTGGGCGCCCCACACTCCGGGCAGGTCCAGTCGTCGGGGAGATCCTCAAACGCCGTTCCTGGCTGGATCCCTTGGGAGGGATCACCCTTCGCCGGATCGTAGATCCACCCGCACACCGTGCACTCCCACTTCTGCATTCTTCCCCCTTTCCCGAAAGATGGACCATTATAGCCATGGGATGAGCGGTTTTGCTTAGGTTTGAGGGCGGCCGCTAAAATCACGGCGATGGCCGAAAAATTCGTGGATCCTGCAGAGCTCCCGTGCGAATATGCGCGGCGTTTCCTCCCCAAAGACCTCCCCATAGGCGAGTGGGAGGCTCTGGCCCCCCTCTTTGAGGACTTGGAAAAGCGCTCCCTCCTTTCCCGCCGGGACGTGGAGCAGGCCCTGTTGGATCTCTCGGAGCTCCTTTCCGCCGTGGAGGAGGAAGGGGCCATCCGTTACATCCGTATGACCTGCGACACCACCAACCCCGGCTACGAGAAGGCCTACCTGGCGTTCGTGGAGAACGTGGCCCCCAAGGTAGAGGAAGCCTTACACCGTTTGCGCCTGCGGTTCACGCAAAGCCCGGCTTGGAAGGATCTGCCGTCCGAACGCTATCTCGTCCTTCAGCGCAAATGGGAGAACGCCGTGCGTCTCTTCCGCGAGGAGAACATCCCCCTCAAGGTGGAGGAGGAAAAGCTTGGCCAGCGCTACCAAAAGCTCTTCGGAGCCATGACCGTGGAGTTCGAGGGCCGCACCCACACCCTCCAACAGATGGCGAAATATTTAGAGGAGCCAGACCGGCGCCTCAGGGAGCGGGCTTGGGAGCTCATCGCCGAGCGGCGTCTCCAGGACAAGGACGAGATCGAGGGGATCTTCGAGGAACTCCTCGTGCTTCGGGAGAAGCGCGCGAAGAACGCAGGGTTTGCGAACTTCCGGGACTACGCCTTCCACGAGCGCGAACGTTTCGATTACGGCCCAAGGGAGTGCGAGGAGTTTCACAAGGGCGTGGAGGAAGCGGTGGTGCCGCTCCTCCGCCTCCTTCATAAGGAGCGGGCCAAGCGCCTAGGCCTCAAAAAGCTGCGGCCTTGGGATCTTTTGGTGGACCCGGAGGGCCGGCCGCCCCTTCGCCCGTTTGCGAACCCTGAGGATTTGGTGCAAGGAGCAGGGGAGATCTTCCGCCGTTTGGACCACAGGCTCGGGGAGCTCTTTGGGCGCATGGCGGCCCTTGGGCTTTTGGACGTGGCCAACCGTCCAGGAAAGGCGCCGGGCGGCTACCAATCCACCCTCACCGAGCGGCGGCTCCCCTTCATCTTCATGAACGCCGTGGGGAGGGATCAGGACCTGTGGACCCTCCTTCACGAGTCCGGCCACGCCTTCCACACCCTGCTTTGCCGCGACGAGCCCCTCCACATGTACCGCGATCCCCCCACGGAGTTCGCGGAGGTGGCCTCCATGGGCATGGAACTTTTGGCCTCGCCCTTCCTTGACGTCTTCTACCCGAGCGACGAGGAACGGAAACGCTCGCTTGAGGAGCATCTTTATGGGATCGTGCGGCTCCTTGCGTGGGTGGCCACGATCGACGCTTTCCAGCACTGGCTTTACACGCATCCAGGGCACAGCCGCGCGGAGCGCCACAGGGCCTGGGTGGAGATCTTCCGCCGTTTCGGTGGGCTTGAGGATTGGACCGGCTACGAGGAGGTCTTGGAGCACGAATGGCATCGCCAGCTTCACCTGTTCCTCGCCCCGTTTTATTACATCGAGTACGGGATCGCCCAGCTTGGGGCCCTCGCGCTTTGGCAGAGGAGCTTGGAGGACCGGGCGCAAGCGCTGGAGGGCTATATATGCGCCCTCTCCCTGGGCGGATCACGGCCGCTTCCCGAGCTTTTCTCCGCGGCCGGGCTGCCCTTTGAGTTCGGTCCCAAATCCTTAAGCCGCGCCGCCCAAACCCTGTACCAAGCCTTGATGCAGACGTAGCTTCCCTGGACCTACGGGAGGGCTACAATCATGGGATGCGCCTGAATTTCGCGCGCGAAGGAGTCCTGGGGCGAGCCATTCGTCCCCATGTGGGACGCGTTCTCCTTCGCAGCCTCAGGAAAAACCTGCGCGGCGTGTACGTGAAGGGGGAGCTTCCGCCCCCGCCCTTCGTCCTCGCCATGAACCACCACAGCTTCTTCGACGGGCACCTCGTTTGGCTTCTTTTTCAAAAGGCCAAGATCCGGGGAAACCTTCTCATCTCTGAAGAGAACTTGCGGGCTTTCCCCATGTTGGAGGCCGTCGGAGCCCTCTCCACGAAACGCTTGCGGGAAGCCTTAAAGCGGCTGCAAGCGGGGGAGGCCGTAGCCGTTTTCCCGGAGGGCGAGCTCCGCCCCGCGGGCCCTCTTGGGGAGCTGCAGCGCGGCACCGTGTGGCTCGCCCACAAAGCCCGCACCCCCATTGTTCCCGTGGGAAGCCGCATATGGCTTCGCGGCTTCGAACATCCTGAGGCTTTTCTCCTTGTGGGCCAACCTATAGAGCCCGATCTTGCGCGCCTTGGGGAAGCCCTCCAAGGGCTTCTTTCCGAGCTTGACGGGCTTTATGCCACGACCCATCCCCGCGAGGTCCTGCCCGGGTTCTCCCCCCTCCTTTTGGGGCGCCGCAGCCTCGACGAGCGCCTGCGGATTTGGATACGCTTCTTCAGAGACTCCGCGTAGCGTAGATCGGGCGTTGGCCAACGGACGCTGTGGCTTGATATCATGTCCGTGTTGGGGGAGGCCCATGCGCCTAAAGATTGGGATACTTTTGGTTTCGACAGCATTGGGAGCGCTCCTGGCAGGGTGTCTGCGGTTTTCTACCCCGGAGATGCCCGCGGGGGCTTTGGAGACCACGGCTCCACCGTCGGGTGTGCCTGGCGCGGCCTACGCGCCGGATCAGATCCTCGTCAGGTTCAAACCCGGGGTTCTTCCGGAGAAGGCCGCGGAGATCCATGCCCGTCTGGGCGGCCAAGTGGTCCAGGTCATTCCCAAAATCGATGTCCACGTGGTGCGCATTCCGCTTGGCCGTGTGCCGGATTTCGTTCAAGCCTATTTGCGTGAAGAACTCGTGGAATTCGCGGAACCTGACTACGTAGCCGTGGCCTTTCTTGTGCCCAACGACCCCGGCTACGCCAACCAGTGGGCCCTACCGAAGATCCAGGCCCCCGAAGCCTGGGACCTCACCACCGGATCCCCAAGCATCCGCATCGCCATTTTGGACACGGGGATTGACCAGGACCACGAGGACCTGAAGGCCAAGATCGTGGCCAACGTGAACTTCACCACCAGCCGCACGGTGGACGACCGCTACGGCCACGGAACGCATGTCGCGGGCATCGCCGCGGCCATCACGAACAACGGAAAGGGCGTGGCCGGCGTGGGGTTCAACACCTCCCTCATGAACGTGAAGGTTCTGGGCGACAACGGAAGCGGCCAATATAGCTGGATCGCCAACGGCATCGTGTGGGCCGCGGACAACGGAGCCCATGTGATCAACATGAGCCTTGGCGGGAGCTCCACCTCCAGCACCTTGGAGGCGGCGGTGAAGTACGCGTACGGGAAAGGCGTGGTGCTCGTGGCCGCCGCCGGGAATGAGAACACGAGCGCTCCCACCTATCCCGCGTACTATCCGGAGTGCATCGCCGTGGCCGCCACAGACCAAAACGACGCCAAGGCGAGCTTCTCCAACTACGGCTCGTGGGTGGACATCGCCGCCCCCGGGGTGAGCATCTACTCCACCCTTCCCAACCATCCCAACCGCATCGGCACCCGGAACTATGGGTCCCTGAGCGGGACGTCCATGGCCGCGCCCCATGTGGCTGGGGTGGCCGCGCTTATGAAGGCCCGCTATCCCGCGCTGACGAACGCGGAAATTGCCCAGAAACTCATCGCCACGGGCGATCCCACCACGGGCTTCACCACGAACATCCCCCGCGTGAACGCGTACAAGGCCGTGCAGTAGGGAATACCTGTTACGCGGTTCGGAAAGGGCCGGGCCCTGCGCCCGGCCTTTCTTTTTCTTTTCCCCTCAAGGCCCCCTGCAGGCTTTTTCGTTTGACTTTTCCTCAAGGATGGGGAGGGTGGAGGGCCCCAAAAAGGAGGGGAGCGTGAGCAAGTGCGTGAGGTGGGCAGGGCTAATCTGTATTGGACTAGGTCTCGCCGGATGTCAGCTCTTCGGCCCTCCCGGTCCTCAGGTGCTCTACGAGGAGCGTTTTTCCTCGGCGGAGAACAACCCGTGGTGGACGGGCGAGCAAGAGGGTTACCGCATCTGGATCGCGGAGGGTAAGTACCAGTGGGAGGTACAGCCCAACATGGTCCCCGGCGTGCGATGCCCCAGCACCGGCTCGTTTGAGGACTTCGTGCTCACCGTAGAGGTGGAGCACCGCGGAGGAATCCCCAACAAGTCTGGAGCAGGCGTGATATTTAGGTCCACGGACTGGAACAACTACTACCTGTTTGTCATCAGTCCCGCCGGTACTTTTCGGGTGAGGTAGGTCGTCGGCGGAACCTGGACCACCCTCAAAGACTGGACCGCTTCTCCGTCCATCGTTCAAGGGGTAGGCGTCAACCGGCTTACCGTGATCGCAGTAGGCCCCTCGCTGACCTTCCGCGTGAACGATCAAGAGGTGTACCAAACCACGAACTCCTCGTTCACCGGCGGGGTCATTGGACTTTACGCCGTCTCCTACACGGGAAACGAGGTGATGCGGATCGCGTTCGACAACATCGTGGTGGCTTCGCCTGCCCCCTAGGCGGCGGTCGATTTCCCTTAGAGCGCCAGACGCCAAAGGCTCAGGGTGAGGAGGGCGCCCAAGGAGGACACAAGGGTAAGGGAGGCCATCTCCTCCACATGGAACTCGTAGCGTTGGGAAAGGACGATCATGTTCACCGCCAAAGGCGTTCCGTTCATGAGCACGAGGATCGTGGTCTCAAGCGCAGGGAGCCCCAAAAGGCGAGCGCAAAGCAAGGTGAGGGCGGGGAGCAGAGCGAGTCGCAGAAGGGAAAGTCCCAAGGCTTGGGGCAGGGCCTTATAGGGCCGACCGTAAAGGAAAACGCCGAGGGCGAACAAGGCCAGCGGAGCCATGGTCCCGCTGAGATAGCCGAGGATCTGGAGGAGAAAACGGGGGAGCTCCACCTGGCCTAAGCCCAGGGCCACACCCAGAACGATGGACAAGATCAAGGGATTGCGTTCCAGCCGCCGTAGAGTCCGGCCCAGCGCGCGGGAGATGCCCACGGCCTCGCTCCGGTGGAGCTCAAGGAGGGTGAGCACGAAGGCCACCCCAAAGGGGGCAAGAAGCCCCACGGCCAGGGCCGCAAGCCTCGGCGCCTCCTCCCCACCCACCACGTACTCGATGAAGGGGATCCCAAAGAACGCAAGGCTCCCGAACACCGAGCTTGCGGAAAGGAGGTAAAAGCGTTCGCGGGAAAGGCCCAATCCCCGCAAAAGGACGAGGATAAAGACGAGGAGGAAGAGGGGAATGCCCCCGGCGGCAGCGAACCGCAAGGTGGCCAAGGAATACGTGGCCTGGGCGAGTTCCCGGAGGAGAAAAGCGGGAAGGGCAAAGTAGTACACAAGGGCGTTCAAAACCCGCTCGTCGCCAGTGCGCAGAACGCCGATCCAGCGGGCCAGATACCCAAGGCCTACGAGAACAAAGATCACTCCGGCAGCGCCAAACACGTTGCCCATCGTTGGGGCCAACCCCCGCGGCCCTTAGAGGAGCTGCACGACTTTCAACCCTTGGCCCCTTAAACGGGAAGGCGCGGAATAAGCGCGGAGAGGAGCCTTCCGAGTTCGGCAGCCTTGGCCTGTGTGACCTCCAGCACTTCCTCGTGGGAGAGGGGCTGCGGGGCCACGCCCGCGGCGAAGTTCGTGACCACGGAGATCCCCAACACCCGCATGCCCGCATGGCGCGCGGCGATGACCTCAGGCACGGTGGACATGCCCACGAGATCCGCCCCCCAAGCCCGAAAGGCCCGGATCTCCGCGGGCGTCTCGTACGAGGGCCCCAGGGCCGCGAGGTACACCCCTTCCTTGAGGGGGATCCCCAGTTCCGCGCCCACCTCCCGCGCAAGCTTCCGGAGCTCCGGATCGTAGGCTGCGGACATGTCGGGGAAGCGCGGGCCAAGCTCGGCGATGTTGGGGCCGCGCAAAGGATTGGCGCCCAAAAAGTTGATGTGGTCAGAGATAAGGACGAGATCGCCGGGGAAGAAGCCGAAGCGGATGCCGCCCGCGGCGTTGGTGAGGATGAGGATCCTCACCCCCACCAGGGCATAAACCCGCACAGGGAACACCACTTCCGCAAGGTCGTAGCCCTCGTAGAAGTGGATGCGGCCGCGTTGGACCAGGACCTCCTTTCCGCCCAGGGTGCCCACGGCCACTTCCCCGGCATGCCCCTCCACCGTGGGCCGGGGGAACCCCGGGATCTCCGTGAACTTCTTCACCCGCTCCCCTTCCAGGGGAAGGATGCGGGAAAGGCCGGAGCCCAAAACGACCGCCACCTTGGGCGAACCCAGTTCGCGGATGCTCTGCGCTGCCTCCCTAAAGCGCTCCATGTGATCCATAAACCCTCCGTTCACAAAAGCTCCAGGGCTTCCATGGCCTCGCGCAGGGTGCGCGCGCGGATGACCTCCATGTCCAGCTTTTTGGGCAGGGGCTGGTGGGGTGCTATGGCCCGCTGGAACCCGAGCTTGGCCACCTCCTGGAGGCGCTCGGGCCCCTTGCGCACGGGCCGGAGGTCGCCGCCCAAACCCACCTCGCCGAGGACCACCGTCCCCGCGGGGATGGGCCGGTCCCGAAGGCTGGAGAGGACCGCGGCACAGATTCCCAGATCCGCGGCGGGCTCGGTGACCTCCAGACCCCCGGCCACGGCGAGGTACACGTCGAGGGCGCGCACGTGCACCCCAAGGTGCTTCTCGATCACAGCAAGGAGCACGAGGGTGCGGTTGAGGTCTAGACCAGCCATGCGGCGCTGGGGTGGGCCGTAGCCGCCCGCCGGCGTCACCAACGCCTGCACCTCCACAAGGAGCGTGCGCGTCCCTTCCAGAACCGGAACGATGGCCACCCCCGCCCGGGGCAGGGCCTCCTTGGACACGAAAAAGAGGGAAGGGTTGGGCACCTCCACGAGGCCCTTCGCTCCCATCTCCAAAACCGCCACCTCGGCCGTGGAGCCGTAGCGGTTCTTCACGCAGCGCAAGATGCGCAGATCCCCTTCCCGAACGCCCTCGAGGTACACGGCCACGTCCACGAGGTGCTCCACGGTTTTGGGGCCGGCGAAGCCCCCTTCCTTGGTGATGTGGGAGACGAGGAAGGTCACGATGCCGCCGGCCTTGGCCACACGGGAAAGCTGCGCCGCGGCCTCCCGTACCTGCGCGACGCTTCCCACCTCCCCTCCCTCGGGGTTGGCCAGCACCGTCTGGAGCGAGTCCACCACCAACGCTTGCGGTGCGATCCGCGCCACCGCGTTCAGGATGGCCAAAAGGTCCTGGGTGGAGAGGAGGAAGAGGTTTTGGGGGCTCAGGCCCAGGCGATTGGCCCGGAGCTTGATCTGGCTTGGGGCCTCCTCGCCGGAGACGTAGAGGACTTTCCCATGGTGCTCCGCAAGGTGGGCGGCGATCTGCAAAAGCAGGGTGGACTTGCCGATCCCTGGTTCGCCGCCGAAGAGCACGACCGCGCCCGGAACCAGCCCGCCCAAGACCCGGTCCACCTCGGGCATCCCCGTGGACAGGCGCTCCGCCGGGGGCGAAGGGACCTCGGGAAGGGGCTTAGGCGGTTCCTGGACGGCGATCTCTGCGGGAACCCGCGCGACCTCCTCGCGTTCCTCCACGAAGGTCCCGTAGTTCCCGCATTGGGGGCAGCGGCCAAGCCATTTGGGCGAGCGGTAGCCGCATTCCTGGCACCGGAAGCTCATTCCGCCTTCCGGACCAGGATCTCCCCGTTTTGGGCCTCGGCGATCACCTTGCAGCCGTCAGGGAACTCGTGGGACAGGATCTTTTCGGCGATGGGATCCTCAAGGAGGCGCTCGATGGTGCGGCGCATGGGCCGGGCCCCGTACTTCTCGTCGTAACCGCGGCTGATGAGGACCTCCAGGGCCGAGGGCGCCACCTCAAGCTCGATGCGGTGCTCCTCCCACAGGCGCTTCCGCAGCCGCCCGATCATGAGCTCGGCAATGGCCTTCACCTGCTCTTTCGTGAGCGGGTGGAACACGATGATGTCGTCCAGGCGGTTGAGGAACTCGGGCTTGAAGACCTTGCGCACCTCCCCCATCACCCGGGATTTCATGTCCTGGTAGGCCTCCTCGGACTCGATGTCCGCCGTGGCAAAGCCCGTGGTGGTTTTGTCGGTGATGAGCTTGCTCCCGATGTTGGAGGTGAGGATGATCACGGTGTTGCGGAAGTCCACTTTTCGGCCCTGGGAGTCGGTGAGGACGCCGTCGTCCATGACCTGGAGGAGGATGTTGAACACATCGGGGTGGGCCTTCTCGATCTCGTCGAAGAGCACAACGGAATAAGGGCGGCGGCGCACGGCCTCCGTGAGCTCCCCGGCCTCCTCGTAGCCCACGTATCCGGGCGGGGCACCGATGAGGCGCGATACGGAAAATCGCTCCATGTACTCGGACATGTCGATGCGGATGAGGGCGTCCTCGTCGCCGAAGAGGAACTCCGCCAGGGCTCGGGCGAGCTCGGTCTTCCCCACGCCCGTGGGGCCCAGGAACAGGAAGCACCCGATGGGCCGGCGGGGATCCTTGATCCCGGCGTAGGCCCGGCGGATGGCCCTGGCCACGGCCTTCACCGCCTCGTCCTGCCCCACCAGCCGCTCGTGGATCTTCTCCTCCATCTTAAGGAGGCGGGTCGTGTCCTCCTCCTGTAGGTGGTGCACGGGGATCCCCGTCCAGGCGGAGACGGTTTGGGCCACGTGCTCGGCGGTCACCACGGGCACCACGGGCTCCACCTGGGCCTCCTCAAACCTCTTCAATTCCTCCACGAGCTTTTCGCGCTCGTCGCGGAGACGTGCGGCAAGCTCGTAGTTTTGCTCGGCCACCGCGGCCTCTTCCTCCTCCTCAAGCCGCGAGATCTCCGCCAAAAGCTCCCGCGCCTCCTTGGGGAGCTCGGTGGCCTCAAGCCGAATGCGCGCGGCCGTCTCGTCGATGAGGTCGATGGCCTTATCGGGCAGGAAATGGTCGGTGATGTAGCGGTCCGCCAACCGCGCGGCCTGCCAGAGGGCCTCATTGGTGATGCGCACGCCGTGGTGCTCCTCGTAGCGGGGCCGCAGGCCCTGCAGGATGCGGAAGGTCTCCTCCACCGAGGGCTCCTCCACGTACACCACCTTGAACCGGCGCTTGAGGGCCGGGTCCTTCTCGATGGTTTTGCGGTAGTCGTCGGGGGTGGAGGTGCCGATGCACTGGATCGCCCCGGAGGCCAAGGGCGGCTTCAGGATGGCGGAGGCGTCGATGGCGCCCTCGGCGCCGCCGGCGCCCACCACGGTGTGCAGCTCGTCGATGAAGAGGATGATGTTCCCCGCGGACATGACCTGGTTGAGGATGGCCTTGAGGCGCTGCTCGAACTCCCCGCGGTACTTGGTGCCGGCCACGATGGCCGCCAAATCCAGCTCCACGATCTCCTTGTCCGCAAGGAGGGAGGGGACTTCGCCCCGGGCGATGCGCTGGGCCAGGCCCTCCACGATGGCGGTTTTGCCCACACCGGCCTCGCCCACGAGCACGGGGTTGTTCTTCTTGCGCCGACAGAGGATCTCGATGACCCGCTCGAGCTCCCGCTCCCTTCCGATCACGGGGTCCAGAAGGCCCGCGGCGGCCTCCTCCACGAGGTTGCGCCCAAACTCCCCAAGCTCCCCAGGGAGGCGGGCCGTGGCCGTGCGGATGCGGGGGGTTCCCCGGCGCGGCGCGAAGTACTCCCGCACCGTGCGCAGATCGATCCCATGGGCCCGGAGGATCTCCGCCGCCGTGCACTCGCCCTCCCGCAGGACGGCAAAAAGGAGGTGCTCGGGCTCAATGGTCTCGGAGCCGTCCCGCCGGGCCTCCTCGTAGGCGAGCTTCATCACGCGTTTGAGGCGCTGGGTGGGCTCGAGCTCATCGGGCGGAACGTAGATGCGGCCCCGGCCCTTTTGGCGCTCCACGTAGCGGGCCACCCGGTCGTAGGTGAGCCCTTTGGAGGCGAGAAAACGGGCGATGCGCGTGCCCTCACTGCGCAGGGCGGCCAAAAGGAGGTGCTCGGTGCCCACGTAGCGGTGGCGCCACTCCGCGGCCTCCTCCTGGGCCAAGGCCAGAAGCTTCATGGACTCCTTGGAGAACTTCTCGTACATGAAGGGCGCTCCTGCGGGTGATTATACCGAGGGGGCCGTGGGGTTCCGGGAATGGACGTCTAGGGCCGCGCGAAGCCCGCGCCCAAGGAAGACGTGGGCGAGCTCCGCGGCCCGATCGCAGGCGCGCTCCAGGAGGGGGATCTCCTCAGCGGAGGGCGGGGAAAGGACGAACTGGGCGAGATCCTGGTCGGGTGGGGCTGGACCGATCCCGATCCGCAGCCGCGGCACATCCTCCGTGCCCAGGACCGCGAGGACGGAACGCATCCCCCGGTGGCTACCCGCTCCACCCCGCGGCCGCAGGCGCACCTCGCCCAGGGGCAGGTCCACGTCGTCGTAGACCACAAGGAGATCCTGGGCGGAGAGAGGGAACCGGCGGAGAAGCTCGGCCACCGCTTGCCCCGAGAGGTTCATGAACGTGAGGGGCCGAAGGAGCAGGGCCTCCTTTTTCTGGAACACCTCGCCCCAGGGGAAGCGGTGAAGCCGCCACTTCCCCTGGGAGAGGAGCCGGTTCAGCACCCAAAAGCCGACGTTGTGGCGGGTGGCGGCGTACTCGGGGCCCGGGTTGCCAAGGCCGACGACCGCCCTCAACCCTTCTCCGGTTTGGCCCCGGGTTTGGGCTCGGGTGCCGGGGCCGTCGGAGCCGCCGCCTCGGCGGGCGCCAGCGCCGCCTCCACCTTGGGCGGCACCACCACGACCACCGCGTCCTCGGGCGGAAGGAGGGGCTTCACCCCCTCCGGCCAGGGGATGTCCCGCACGAGGATGGCCTCGTCCAGGCCGAGCTTGGAGATGTCCACGGTGAGGTAGGGCGGGATCTTCTCGGGCGGCGCCTCCACGGGGATCTCCGTGTGCAGAAGCTCCAAAACCCCGCCGGCCTTAACCCCAGGCGCCTCGCCCACGAGCTTCACGGGGATGGCGATCTCCAGGGGCCGACCCGGCTCGGGCACGTAGAAATCCAGGTGCAGGAACTTCAGGGTGATGGGGTCCACCTGCACGTCTTTGACGAACACGCGGTAGACCTCGCTGTCCACGTGGAGCTCCACCATGGTGGAGCGGGTGATCTGGCCGAACAGAGTCCGCACGTCCTTTTCGGCCAGGGCCACGTGCACGGGATCCAGGTGGGCGCCGTACAGCACCGCGGGGATCAGCCCCTGCCGGCGCAGGGCACGCGCCTTCTCTTTCAGGGATCGGGGTTTAGCCCGCACCGTGATCATCGCTCCCTCCTCAGGGACCGTAGGCGAGAAATTCCGTTATGGACTCGTGTTGATAGATGCGGCGGATGGCATCCGCTAAGAACCGCACGATGGACACCACTTCCACCAAGGGGTGCCGCCGCACCTCGTCACGAAGGGCGATGCTATCGGTCACCAAAACCTTGCGCAAGGGCGAGCGCTCCAGGGTGGTTAAGGCTTCGCCCACGAAAAGACCGTGGGCGCAGGCCGCGTAGACCTCGCGGGCCCCGGCGTCGAGGAGGGCCTGGGCCGCCTCCACCAGGGTCCCCCCTGTGGCCAGGATGTCGTCCACAAGGAGCACGCGCTTGCCGCGCACGTCCCCGATCACTTGCTGGCGGATCTCGCCCGCGGGAAGCCGGGCCTTCTCCCCCCGCTCGCTGCGGTAGGTGACGACCACGGCCAGGGGGCGATCGAAGAGCTTCCCGAGCCTGCGGGCCCGCCAAACCCCACCCAGATCGGGCGAGGCCACGACAAGGTCCTCCACCCAGTCGGGATGGTGGGTGAGGATGTGCCGATGCAAAAGGGGATCGATGCGCAGGTGATCCACGGGGACGTTGAAGAAGCCCTGGATCTGGCCGGCGTGGAGCTCCAGGGTCACCACGCGGTCCACGCCCGCCGTCTCCAGGAGGTTGGCCACGAGCCGGGCGGAGATGGGCACCCGCCCCGTTTTCTTCCGGTCCTGACGAGCGTAGCCAAAGTAAGGGATGACCGCGCACACCATGCGGGCGGAGGCGCGTTTGAGCGCGTCCACAAGGAGCAAAAGCTCCATGAGGTGATCGTTCACCGGCGGAGAGGTGGACTGGATGATGAAGACATCCTTTCCGCGCACGCTTTGCTGGATCTGCACGCGGATCTCACCGTCGGGAAAGCGGCCGGGGGTATACCGCCGCTCCCCCGTTTGAGGATCGGGAAGATCGGCCTCGCACAGCTCCACCCCGAGCTCCAGGGCGATGGCCTGGGCCAAGGCGAGGCTAGCGCTGCCCGCCAGGATCCGCAGGTTCGTTTGGGGACTCATCGCTCCTCCAAGCGCCGGGCCCGCTCGGGTTTCACCACCTGGGGGCTGCGCGCCAACGCCAGGGCGTAGGGCGGCACGTCCTCGGTGATGACGGAGCCCGCACCCACCACAGCACCCTCGCCGATGCGGATGGGCGCAATGAGGCAGGCGTTGCTGCCGATGAACGCGCCCGCCCCAATCTCCGTGCGGAATTTCTCGGCCCTTCCGGGCTGGAAGTTGCAGGTGATGGCTCCGGCCCCGATGTTCGCCCGCGGCCCCACCTCCGCGTCCCCGATGTACGCCAAGTGCAGGGCCTTGGCGCCCTCGCCGATTTGGGAAGCCTTGACCTCCACGAAGTTGCCGATGCGGGCCCGCGCCCCGATGCGCGCCCCGGCGCGGAGATGGGCGTAGGGCCCAATCTGCGCGCCCTCCGCAATCCAGGCGCCCTCCACCACCGAAAACCAGATGCGCACCCCTTCCGCTACTTTGGCGTCCACCAGATAAGCCTGGGGACCGATCACGCAGTTCGGGCCGATCTCGGTATCCCCGTAGAGGAAAGTCCCGGGAAGGAGCAGGGTGTCAGGGCCCACGCGCACATCGGGCCCGGGGTAAACCGTGGCGGGATCAGGGACGCTCACCCCCTCCCGCATCCAGGAGGTGAGGATGCGCGTGCGCAGGATGGATTCCGCTTTCGCCAGATCCACCCGGTCGTTGATCCCCAGGAGATCCTCGGGATGGGGCCAGCGCAGGGCCGCCACCCGCGGATGGAGAAGGGCCACGAGGTCCGTGAGGTAGTATTCGCCCTTGGCGTTGTTCGGGGAAATTTGGGCGAGCGCTTCCCAAACGAGGGGGGCGTTCTCCAGACACCAAACGCCGCTGTTGACCTCGCGCAGGGCGAGTTCCGCGGGGGAAGCGTCCCCGACTTCCACGATCCGTTGGGGCCGGCCGGACTCGTCCCGCACCACCCGGCCGTAGGCCCCGGGCTCCTCAAGCTCCACGGTGAGGAAGGACGCAAGGGCTTGGGCCCGGAGGTGGTGCTCCACCAGGGCCGCCAAGGCCGCGGGGGGAACGAGAGGGACGTCACCCGGAAGCACAAGAAAGCGGGGAGCGGTTACATAGGCGCGGGCCTGGCGCACGGCGTGCCCCGTGCCGAGGGGCTCCCCTTGGTCCACAAAAACGACCGGCCAGGAGGCAAAGGCCTCCTGCACCTCCTCCTTTCCGTGGGAGACCACGACAAGGATCCGGTTAGGACCGAGGGCCTGGGCCGCGCGCAGGGGATAGGCCAAGAGGGGGAGCCCGCAGAGCGCGTGCAACACTTTGGGCCGGGCGGAACGCATGCGCGTTCCTTTGCCCGCCGCCAGCACCACAACGTCGAAGGGCGAGTTCACCCAAGGGACTATAGCCCGGCTTCCTTTTTTGCGCAAAGCTAAGGAAGACGACGCAAGCGCGGATCCCAACGGTCCCGGAGGAAGTCGCCCAAAAGGTTCAGGCCCAGGACGGACCCCGTGAGGGCCAGTCCCGGAAAAACCGCGGGCCAGGGGGAGCGGAAAAGCCAGGCTTGGGCCTCCCAAAGCATGCGCCCCCAGGTGGGGTGGGGAGGCTGCACCCCCAAGCCCAGGTACGAGAGGGAGGCCTCGGCCAAAAGGGAGGTGGAGAGGGAGAACGTGGCTTGGACGAGGAGGGAGGAGGCGAGGTTGGGGAGGATGTGCCGGGCGAGGATGCGGAGGGACCCGGCGCCCACGGCCCGCGCGGCCACCACGAATTCCCGGACCCGAAGCTCCAGGGCCCCCGCGTGGGAAAGCCGGGCAAAGTAGGGGAGGTTGAAGAGGGCCAAGGCCGCGGCCACGCCCCCCACTCCCGGCCCAAGGAGCACGGCCAAAAGCAGGGCAAGAAGCACGGGTGGGAAGGCGAGGAGGGCGTCGGCCAACCGGATGAAGGGGGAGGCCTTGGGGAAGTAGCCGCAGGCCAGGCCCAGGAGGGCGCCCAGGAGGCCGCCCCCAGCCAGGGAAAGGAAGGCCACGGCCCAGCTCAGCCGGCCCCCGGCCATGACCCGAGAAAGCACGTCCCGGCCAAACCAGTCCGTGCCGAAGGGATGGGCCAGGGAAGGGGGCGCCAGGACCGGCCCCGAAAGGGCCTCCGCCTCGTACGGAAGCCAAAAGAGCCCAAGAAGCACGAGGAGCAAGCCCGCGCCCGCCAGACCAAACCCCAGGAGCAAGCGACTCATGGGGCGCGGACCCGAGGGTCCAGGAAACCGTAGAGGATCTCCGCGACCGTGCTCACTCCGGCCACGGCTGCCGCGGCCACCACCGCCAGGCCCAAAAGGAGGGGGATGTCCCGGCCAAAGGCCGCTTCCACCGCGTACCTTCCCAGTCCGGGGAGGGAAAAGACCTGCTCCACCACGAGGGCGCCGGCGAGGAGCCGCCCGAAGGTGAGGCCAAGCCCGGCCACAAGGGGGATGAGGGCGTTGCGCAGGGCGTGGCGGAGGAGGACCCCGCGTTCCCCGAGCCCTTTAGCCCGGGCCGTGCGCACGAAGTCCAAAAGGAGCACGTCCGCGAGCACGGCGCGGGTGAGGCGCGCGAAGTAAGCCACGCGGGGCAAAGCGAGGGTCAGGGCGGGAAGAAGGAGGTAAACCCAGGCCCTTTCGCCTGTCCAGCCCGGGAACCCTCCTGCGGGAAGGAGCTGTCCGCGCACGGAGAAGATGAGGATGAGGAGGATCCCCAGCCAAAACTCCGGGAGGGCGAGGCCCAGCTGGGAAAGGCCGGAGAGGAGGAGGTCCGGGGGGCGCCCAAGCTGCGCGGCGCTCGCCACCCCCAAAAGCACGCCCAAAACGAAGGAGAGAAGGCTCGCAAGGAAGGCCAAAGGAAAGGTGATCTGGAGTCCCTGGCCCAGGAGGCTCACCACGGGCCAGCCGGGATAGCGCCAAGAGGCGCCCAGATCCCCGTGCAGGGCTCGCCAAATCCAGTTTCCAAGGCGCACGGGCCAGGGCTGGTCGAGCTCCAGGGCCTTCCGGGCCGCGGCGTAGCGCTCGGGCTTGGCCTCCGGCCCCACCATGAGCCGGGCCGCATCCCCAGGGATCACGGTGAGCACCAAGAAAACGGCCATGGCCACCACCAGCACGGTGGCGACCATGGCCACCAAGCGCCCAAGGAGAAAACGGAACACGCAAAAGGGGCGCTAGTCCCCGACCACCTCCGCCTTTCCTTTGCGGATGGCCGCCTGGGCCGCAGCCAGCCGGGCCACCGGGATCCGCCAGGGCGAGGCGGAAACGTAATCGAGGCCCAGCTCATGGCAGAGGTGGACGGAGCGCGACTCACCCCCGTGCTCGCCGCAGATGCCCACGGAGAGGTCGGGCCGGGTCCGCCGGCCCTTCTCCACAGCCAGGCGCATGAGCTCGCCCACCCCGTTGCGGTCCAGGGTCTCAAACGGATCCTCCGGGAGGATCCGCCGCTCGAGGTACTCCCGGATGAATTTGCCGGCGTCGTCCCGGGAGAACCCGAAGGTCATCTGGGTGAGGTCGTTGGTGCCAAAGGAGAAGAACTCCGCCTCCTTGGCGATCTCATCGGCGGTGATGGCCGCGCGCGGCACCTCCACCATCGTCCCCACCTTGAAGTGGATCTCCACCCCTTCCTCGGCCATCACGCGCTTCGCGATCTCCACCACCCGCTCGCGCATGACCTTCATCTCGTTCACGTGGCCCACGAGGGGGATCATCACCTCGGGTTTGGGGTTGAGCCCCTCCTTTTTGAGCTTAGCGGCGGCGCGGAAGATCGCCTCCACCTGCATGTCGTAGAGGTCCGGATGGGTGATGCCCAGCCGCACCCCGCGGTGCCCAAGCATGGGGTTGAACTCCTGCAGGGACTCAATGTAGGCCTTGAGCTCCTCAAACCTCATGCCCAGGCGCTCCGCCAGGGCCCGGATGTCCTTGTCCTCCCGGGGGAGGAACTCGTGCATGGGCGGATCGAGGAGGCGGATGATCACGGGTTTTCCGTCCATGACCCGGAGGATCCCTTCGAAGTCCTGGGTTTGCATGCGCTGGAGGGCCAAAAGGGCGCGCTTCCGCGCCTCGGGGCTGGGGGCCACCAGGGCCTCCTGCATGTAGGAGATGCGGTCCTCCGCGAAGAACATGTGTTCGGTGCGGCAAAGGCCGATCCCCTCCGCGCCAAAGGCCAGGGCAATCGCGGCCTGATCCGGTTGATCCGCATTGGCCCGAACCCCAAGCCTCCGGCGCGCGTCGGCCCAGCGCATGAGCTTCTCAAAGAGCCGATAGATCGGGGCCTCCTCGGGTTTCAGGGTCTTGGTGATGAGGACCTGCACCACCTCGCTCGGCTGGGTTGGGATCTTTCCGAGGAGCACTTCTCCCGTGGTGCCGTCGATGGAGAGCCAATCGCCCTCGCGCAGGACCTCCCCGGCCACGCGGATCTCGCGCTTCCCGTAGTCGATGTGGAGGGCCTCGCAGCCCACCACCGCGACTTTTCCGATCTGGCGGGCCACCACCGCGGCGTGGGAGGTGAGGCCGCCCCGGGCCGTGAGGATGCCCTGCGCGGCGGCCATGCCCCGGATGTCGTCCGGGGAGGTCTCGTGGCGCACGAGGATCACCGGGCCCTCTTTGGCCATCTCCTCGGCCCTCTGGGCGGAGAGGGCGATCCGCCCTGTGGCCGCGCCCGGCCCGGCCGCCAGCCCTTTGGCCAGCACCTTGGCCCGAGCCTTGGCCTTGGGATCGAAAATGGGCTGGAGAAGCTGGGAGAGCTGCTCCGCCGGGTCAATGCGGAGGATGGCCTCGTCCTCGGTGATCAGGCCCTCCTCGGCCATCTCCACGGCGATGCGCACCGCGGCGAAACCCGTGCGCTTCCCCGAGCGGGTCTGGAGGATGTAGAGCTTGCCCTCCTCGATGGTGAACTCCACGTCCTGCATGTCCCGGTAGTGGCGTTCCAGGACCTCCCGGATGCGCAGGAGCTCCTGGTACACCTCGGGCATGGCCTCCTCGAGGGAGATCTGGGTGGGCTCGGTTTTCGCGCTTTTCGCGATGGGGTTTGGGGTGCGGATGCCGGCCACCACGTCCTCGCCCTGGGCGTTGAGGAGGAACTCCCCGTAGAGGCGGTTCTCGCCGGTGGCGGGGTCGCGGGTGAAGCAGACCCCTGTGCCCGAGCGGTTCCCGAGGTTCCCGAACACCATGGCCTGAACGTTCACGGCCGTGCCCATGTCCTCGGGGATGCGGTACATGCGGCGGTACACGCGGGCCCGCTCGTTCATCCAGGAGCGCACCACCGCCTCGATCGCGCCCCAAAGCTGCTCCCACGGGTCCTGCGGGAACTCCTTCCCCGCCTTTTTGATGATGTCCTTGTAGCGGGCCACGAGCTCCCGGAAGTCCTCGGCGGTGAGGTCCAAATCGGAAGCGGCCCCCCGCTCGCGCTTCAGCTCCTCCATGGCCTCACCGAAGGGGTCGATCTCGTCCTTGATGCCCAGGACCACCGAGCCGTACATGGAAAGGAGCCGACGATAAGCGTCGTAGGCGAAGCGGGGGGAGGTGCGGGCGGCCAGGCCCTCCACGGCCCGGTCGGTGAGGCCCAGGTTGAGGATGGTGTCCATCATGCCGGGCATGGACACGGGCGCGCCCGAGCGCACGGAGACGAGAAGGGGGTTTTGGGGGTCCCCGAACTTCCGGCCCGTGGCCTCCTCCAGGAACTTCATGCCCTCCCGGACCTGCTCGGCCAAGCCCTCCGGGTATTTCCCGCCGTTTTTGTAGTAGTAGCGGCAGACCTCGGTGGTGAGGGTGAACCCCGGCGGCACGGGGATCCCCAGCGCCGCCATCTCCGCGAGGTTCGCGCCCTTCCCGCCCAAAAGGTCCTTCATCTTGGCGCTGCCCTCGGTCCTTCCAGCTCCGAAGAGGTATACGTATTTGGCCATCTTCACCCCCTGAGGAGGGCCCGGACGAAGTCGGCGGCGCGGAAGGGGGCCAAGTCCTCGAGGTCCTTGCCCGTGCCCACCCAAAGGATGGGGAGGCCCAAGGTCCGCACCACCGGGAGGACCGCGCCGCCCCGGGCCGTCCCGTCCAGTTTCGTCACCGCAAGCCCCGTGAGCCCCACGGCCTCATGGAAAAGCTGGGCCTGGGAGATGGCGTTCTGCCCCACCGTGGCGTCCACCACGAGGATCCGCTCCTGCGGGGGCCCGCCCGTCATCTTCTCCACCACCCTCCGGATTTTTCCCAGCTCCTCCATGAGCGGTCTTTTCGTCTGAAGCCGCCCGGCGGTATCAACCAAAACAACATCATAGCCGGAGGCGCGGGCGTGCTCCAGCGCGTCGTGGACCACCGCGCCCGGGTCCGCCCCGGGTTTTTGGGCCACCACGGGAAGGCCCGCGGCCTCCCCCAATTCCCGCAACTGCTCGATGGCCGCGGCCCGGAAGGTGTCCGCGGCCACAAGAAGGGGCCGCCGCCCCTCCCGCTGCAGCCAATGCCCCACCTTGGCCACGGTGGTGGTCTTCCCCGAGCCGTTCACGCCCACAAAGAGGAGCACGGAAAGCTCGGAGGGCAAGGAAAGGGCGCGCTCCGCGCCCCGCAGGTCCGCCAAGAGCACGCCCTCCACCAGGGAGAGCAGCTCCTCCCAGGTGCAACGGGCGGGGAGCTTTTCGGCCACGGCCTGGACCACGCGCCCCGTCTCCTCCGGCCCCACGTCCGCAGCCAAAAGGGCCTCCTCCAGGCGGGAAAGGAGCTCCTCGTTCTTCTCCCCTTGGAAGGCCGCGCGCAGCGGGCCCAAAAGCCCTTCCCGCGTGCGGGAAAGCCCTTGCCTCAGCTTCTCCCAAAAGCTCGTCACATCTGCTCGGGCGCGCGCACCCCAAGGAGGGAGAGGCCCCGGAAGAGCACGAGCTTCAGCCCGGCCAGGAGCGCCAGGCGCGCGGGCGTGGCCGCGCCCTGGCCGAGGATGCGCACCCGCGCGTAATAGGGATGGAAGATCCCGGCCAGGGCCTCCAGGTACTCGCAGAGAAGATGGGGCGCAAAGTCGTAGGCAGCCTTACGCACCACATCAGGAAAGCGGTCGAGCTCACGGATGAGGAGGAGCTCCTCGGGCTCGGTGAGGGGGCTGAGATCCACGGAGAGGAGGTCCTCGGGCATCTCCCCGCGGGCCTCGGCCTCCCGGAACACGGAGGCGATGCGGGTGTGGGCGTACTGCACGTAGTACACGGGGTTCTCCAGGCTCTGCTTTTTCGCAAGCTCAAAGTCGAAGACCAGGTGGCTTTCGGGCTTGCGCATGACCATGAAGTAGCGGGTGGCGTCGCGGCCCACCTCGTCCACGAGGTCCTTGAGGCGCAGGAAGCGGCCGGCCCGGGTGGACATCTTCTCGATCCCCTCCGCGCCCTTCAGGGTCACGAATTGATGAAGGCAATAGCTGAGGAAACCCTCGGGAAGGCCAAGGAGCCGGAGGGCAAGCTTCACCTGCTGCTGTTCTTCGATGTGATCCGCACCTTGGACGTCCACCACCCAATCGAAGCCCCTCCGGAACTTGTCCAGGTGGTAGGCGATGTCCACCATGAGGTAGGTGGGGGTGCCGTCGGAGCGGAGGAGCACGGGATCCCGACCGAGCCCGTGGGCCTTGGCGGAGAGCCAGATCGCCCCGTCCTTCTCGTAGACGGCCCCCTTTTCCCGCAGGAGGCGCAGGACCTCGTCCACCAGGCCCTTGCGGATGATGTCGCCCTCCCGCGTCCACACGTCGAACCGCACCCCGATGGCCTCGAGGTCCTCCTCGATCAGGCGCAGCATGCGGGGGACGACCTCGCCTCGGAAAACCTTCTTGGCCTCGGCGTTCCACTCCGGGTAGGCATTCCCGAACTTCTCGGCGAGCTCTCGGCCGATGGGAATCAGGTAATCGCCGTGGTAGCCGCCCTCGGGGAGGGGCTGGGGGTCGCCCAGGGCCTCGCGGTAGCGGGCCCAGAGGGATTGGGCCAGGAGTTCGATCTGGCGGCCCTCGTCGTTGAGGTAGTACTCGCGGACGACGCGGAACCCTAGATCCGCCAAGAGATTGGCGAGGACATCGCCCAGGGCGGCCTGGCGGCCGTGGCCGATGGTGAGGGGGCCGGTGGGATTGGAGGAGACGAACTCCACCTGAAGGAGCCGACCCTGGCCCTCCGTGCTTTTCCCGTAGGCCAAACCCTCAGCGAGGATGGCCCGCAGCACCCCATGCAGGCTTTCGGGACGCAGAAAGAAGTTGAGGAACCCCTGAACGGCGTGGACCTCGCGGAAGGCCGGGGAGCTGCGGAGAGCCTGGGCCAGGCGCTGGGCCACCTCCTGAGGGGAAAAGCCCGCCTCCTTGGCGAGGAGGAAGGCCACCCGGGACGTGAAATCCCCAAGCTCCGGCCGAGGGGGGCGATCCACGGGGATCTCGGCCGGCGGGGCCAGGCCCAGGCGGTCCAGGGCCGTGCGGATCGACTCCTGGACCAGGGCCTCCAGCCGCATCTATTTCTCGATGACGAAGCGGATGCCGGTCTTGACCTCGCCCCCGATCTCCACGTCGATGAAGCCCGGTGTCACCTTGATCTCCGCCTCGCCCTCCCGTTCCACGAGCCGGCGGGCGATGGCGATGGCCTTGACGGCCTGGTTCACGGCACCGGCGCCGATGGCGTGGGCCTCGACGATGCCGTCCTCCTCCAACGCCCCGGCGATGGCTCCCGCTACCGCTTTGGGATTGGAAGTGGCAGCGACCTTGAGGATCTGCATGCTGGCCTCCTTGGTTTTGGCAAGGATTTGCGCCGCCATTCTAGCGGCCCACGGGGGCTCCGACAATCCCGCGTTGCGCCCGGCTCCGAAAACCTTAGGATCACCGCGATGGGGCGCTGGATCCTCCATGTGGACATGGACGCCTTTTATGCGGCCGTGGAGCAGCTCGATCACCCCGAGCTTCGGGGGAAACCGGTGATCGTGGCGGGGCTCGGGCCGCGGGGGGTGGTGGCCACCGCCTCCTACGAGGCCCGGGCGTTCGGGGTGCACTCGGCCATGCCCACGGCCCAGGCCCGCCGCCTCTGCCCCCACGGCGTCTTCCTCCCGCCCCGTTTCGAGCGCTACGAGGAGATGGCCGAAAAGGTGCGGGCCATCCTCCGCAGCTACAGCCCCCTCATGGAGCCGATCTCCCTCGACGAGGCCTTCGTGGACCTCACGGGAACGGAGCTCCTCCACGGCCCTCCGGAGAGGGTGGCCCAGGAGATCCACGAGCGCATCCCCAAGGAGACGGGCCTTTCCTGCTCCGTGGGCCTTGGGCCGAACAAGCTCATGGCTAAGCTCGCTTCCGACGCGGCCAAACCCGGGGGGCTTAGGATCGTGCGCCCCGAGGAGGTCCTGGACTTCCTCGCCCCCCTTCCCGTGGAGGACCTCTGGGGCGTGGGGCCGAAGACGGCGGCGCGGCTGCGGGAAAAGGGCATCCACACCGTGGCCGAGCTTCGGGAAGTGAGCCTTTCCCTTTTGCAGTCCTGGTTTGGCCGGAAAGGCGGGGAGGTCCTGTGGCGGCTGAGCCGGGGTCTGGACGACGATCCCGTGGTGCCCACCCGCCCCGCCAAATCCCTCTCCCACGAGACCACCTACCCCGAGGACCTTTTCGATCCCCAGGAAATCGAGGCGGAGGTGCGGCGCCTGAGCCTCCTTGTGGTGGATCGGGTGCAGGCCCAGGGGCTTTTGGCGCAAACCGTGCAGATCAAGGTGCGTTTCTCGGACTTCACCACGGTGACCCGGCAGACCCACCTTCCCGAGCCCACGGACCATCCCCTTCTTATCGCGGAGGAAGCCGTGGGGCTTTTGGCGCGGGTCTCCATCCCCGAGGGGCAAGGGGTGAGGCTTTTGGGGGTGGGGGTGGCCGAGCTTTCGCCGGCGCGGTTCCGGGCCCTCCCCCTTTTCGCCGACGATCGGCTGGGCCAGACGATCGGGGAAATCCGCAAGAAATACGGTCCGCAAGCGCTGGATCTCGCCGGCTCTGGCCAAAATTAGGCTCATCCGGTACGCTCAAGGGCCATGCGGTACGCCTTTCTGATCTTTTGGATCTGGGGTGCGCTGGGTTGGGCGATCTCCTTATGCCAATACCAAGCGCCGACCACGAACCTCCTGCGGGGGGACGCGGCCTTTTACTACCGCTACTACGACGATCCCCTCACCCCGGGGCCGGACATGGCCAGCGGCCGGCTGACCCTGAACGGCGATTGGCTTGTGGATGCGCCGTCCCAGGGGATCAGCCTGACCTTCGGGGGCGAGTTCGCCCTGTACCAGGTGGCCCTGGCGGGGGCCACGGCCCAGGTCTCCGGAACCTTCCGGCAGTACCCTTTCCCGGAGATCCCCTATTTCGCGTTCGGTGGGGTGGAGGGTTTTTTGGACACGCGGCTTCCCCGGCCGGGATTGGAGGTACGGGCTGGCGTGGGCTACGGCCGCTTCACCGACGTCACGCCCCTTGTGCGGGCCCTGCGCCTGGAGGAAAAGCTTCTGCAGCGCGGGGTGCTCCTGGCCGCCCTGCGGGAGGGGACCCTCCTGCGGCTGGCCCAGGAGATCGGCCGGGAAAAGCTCTACGCCTCGCGGGCGGAGCTCGCCGCCGCTTTGGCCCGCCTGCTTGAGGCCGAAGTAAAAGTCACCCTGGACCCCAAAAGCCTGTTCCTTGTGGAGGAGGTGCTGGCGGAGGAGGGGATGGAACGGTACTGTGGGTGGGTGGTGCAGTTCGGGCTGGGCTACGCCCTTCTGCGGCCGCAGCCCGGGGCGGAGCTCACGTTCAACCTGGCCCTGCAGGGAGCCATGGCCCCCGATCCCCGCTCCCAGGTCCTCTTCAAAACGGAGATCTCCGGGCCCTACCAGGTGTTCGAGGAGTACACGTGGAACCTAAACGCGAGCTACAACTACCGGTTGAACGAGCTCGCCACCTTCTCCGCCCAGTACGGCCTGCGTCAGGTGAAGCCGCGCGGGCAACTCCCCGCGGGTACCCAGAACGTCACGTTTCAGCTGGTGTTCCGCCTGGGCGGGGCCACCGTGACCCTCCAGGTCGGCTTTTCTAAGGTGGCGGAGGCCCCCAACTGGACCCAGGACCTCCTCATCTCCGCGGGATGGCGGCTGTGGTGAGGAGGATCCTCGTCCTCCCGATCCGGGTGTACCAGCGGGTGCTTTCCCCGCTTCTTCCCCGGCGCTGCCGGTTCTACCCAAGCTGCTCGGAGTATGCCGCGCAAGCCCTGCTCAAACACGGCCCTCTGCGCGGAGGATGGTTGGCCCTGCGTCGGCTTTTGCGCTGCGGCCCCTGGCACCCCGGCGGCTACGACCCCGTCCCCTGACGGAACTCCTCCCGTACCCGACGGAAGAGCTCGGGATCCGTCCAAAGCTCGAGGCACGTGGCGGCCACGGCCTTGGCCGCCGCCACCATGGCCTTCTTGGCGTCCGCACTTTTCGCGGCCTCCGCGAACGCCCGGGAGTGTCCAGGGATCTCGCCCGGCCCAATGCGGATGTAGGGGTGGATGGCGGGGACCTCCCAGGAGACATCGCCCATGTCCGTGGAGCCCAAGCCCCCTTTGGGCTCCTCCGGAGGATACCCGAGCTCGGCAAGGTATTTGGCGAACACCTGGGCCATGGTCTTGTTGGGCCGAATGGCCTTGTACTCGTGGCCCACCTTGGTGAAGACGAGCTTGGCCCCGGTGGCCAGGGCCGCGCCCTCCGCGCATCGGCGGAGCTTCTCCACGAGCTCATCCCGGTAGGCGTTGTCCGCGGAACGCACGTAGAACAGGGCGGCGGCGTACTCGGGAACGATGTTGGGCTTGACCCCGCCGTGGGTGATGATCCCGTGGATCCGGGAGCCGTCGCGGATGTGCTGACGCAGGGCGTTCAGGGCCACGAACGTCTGGATCACCGCGTCCAGGGCGTTGATGCCCTTCTCCGGCTCGGAGGAGGCGTGGGCGGCCTTCCCGTGGAACTCGATCTTCACCTCGGTGATGGCCAAGGACCCGCGGTCCACGAGGGTCTGATCGGAGGGATGGACCATCATGGCCGCGTCCACGTCGCGGAAGAGGCCGGCCTGGATGAGCCTGATCTTCCCGCCGCCGCCCTCCTCCGCCGGGGTGCCCAAGACGATGAGGGCGCCGGGGAGCCCTTCCTTGAAGGGCGCGAGGCCTAAAGCGGCGCCCACGGCGATGGCCGCGATGAGGTTGTGGCCGCAGGCATGGCCGAGCTCGGGAAGGGCGTCGTACTCGGCAAGGATGGCGAGGCGGGGACCGGGTTTCTCCGCGGGATGCACGGCCCGGAAGGCCGTGGGAAGCCCGCCCACCCCCCGCTCCACCCGGAACCCGTTCTTCTCCAAGATCTCCGTGAGCCAGGCCGCGGCCTTGTGTTCCTCAAAGCCAAGCTCGGGGTTGGCGTGGATGCGCAGGGCCAAATCCCAGAGTTCCTCCGCGCGCCGATCGATCTCCTGCCAAACTTGGGCCTTCACCGCCCCACCCCCACGGGAAGTTGGGCGCGGATCCACTCCAGCGCCGCCTTGAGATCCAAGTCCTCCTCGGCCTCCTCAGCCCTTTCCACCTCGATGTCGGGGGTGAGGCCCACGTCGTGGACTTTGCGCCCCTTGGGGGTGAGGTATTCCCCGGTGGTGAGCTTGAGGACCCCGCCGTCGGGGAGGCGCAGGACGATCTCCTGGATCAGGCCTTTCCCGAAGGTCTTGCGGCCCACGAGCACGCCCACCCCGTAGTCCTGGACCGCGCCGGCCACGATCTCCGCGCCGGAGGCGGTGCCCTCGTTCACGAGCACGGCCAAGGGCAGGTTCGGAAGGTTGTTGCCGCGGGAGTGGTACAGCCGCTCCCCGAAGGAGGGGCCGCGGGTGCGCACGACCACCCCCCGGTCGATGAAGAGGCTGGCCACCTCCACGGCCGCGGAGAGGTAGCCACCCGGGCTATTGCGCAAATCCAAGACGATCCCCCGCAGTTCACCCAAGGGGAAGGAGGAAAGGGCCTGGGCCAAAAGACGTCCGGTGTCCGCGTCCAGGCGAAGGACCCGCACGTAGCCGACCTTCTCCTCCTCCAAATACTGCGCGCGCACGGATTCCACGCGGATCCGGGCGCGCACGATGGTGAGGACCTCCACTTTCCCATCGGGACGGCGCACCTTGAGGGTGACCGGGGTGCCCTCCGGGCCGCGAATGCGCATGGAGGCCTGCTCCAGGGTCCAGCCCTCCGTGGACTCCCCGTCCACCTCGAGGATCACGTCGCCCGGCCGGATCCCCGCGGCCTCCGCCGGGGTCCCAGGAAGGGGCGTCACCACCGTGACCCAGCCCTTGCGGATGGTGATCTCCATGCCCACCCCGGTGTACTCGCCGGAGAGGGACTGCTCCCACTTCGCGTACTCCTCAGGGGTGAAGTACACGGAGTAGGGGTCGCCCAGGCTTCCCACCATGCCCTTGATGGCCCCTTGGAGAAGCTGGTCATCGGTCACCTGGTCCGCCCAAAGGAAGTAGCTGCGGATGGCGTCGTAGACCTGACCCAGGGGCTGGAAGAGGGCGGCCGTCTGGCCCGCGCCGAAGCTCACCACGCCCAAAAGCACCAACAACGCAAACGCTTTGCGCATCATCTCACCCCGATGGCCCGGGCAAGCTCAAGGAAGACCGAGTCCACCGGCTTTGGGCTCTGGGGAAGGGCCTCCCGGAGGGGCACGGCCACGATGTCGTGCCCGCGCAAGCCCACCATGACCCCGAACTTCCCCTGCAGAGCGAACTCCACGGCGGCGACACCAAAGCGCGTGGCCAAAAGGCGATCGAAGGGGGTGGCGATGCCGCCGCGCTGGAGGTGCCCCAGCACCGCCACCCGGCACTCCATCCCCCGCTCCGCCAACCGCTCGGCAAGCCAGTACCCGATGCCTCCCAGCTGCACGTGCCCGAACGCGTCCACCCGGCCCTCCTGAGCCACGGGCTTCCCGCCCAGCTCCACGGGCCGGGCGCCCTCGGCCACCACGATGATGGAGAACGTGCGGCCTCGGGCGAGCCTTGCCTGGATCCCCTTCACCACGTCGTCCACGGAGAAGGGCTCCTCGGGAACGAGGATGACGTCGCCTCCCCCGGCGATGCCCCCAAGGAGCGCGATCCATCCGGAATCCCGCCCCATCACCTCCACCACGAACACCCGGTGGTGGGATTGGGCCGTGGTGTGCAGGCGGTCCAAGGCCTCGGTGACCACGGCCAAGGCGGAGTGGAAGCCCAAACAGAAGTCCGTTCCGGCTACATCATTGTCGATGGTCTGGGGGATGCCCACAACCCGAAGCCCGTAGTGCTCATGAAGCCGCCAGGCCACGCCCAGGGTGTCGTCCCCTCCGATGGGGATGAGGGCGTCGATCCCCCGCCTCTCCAGGTTTTGTAGGATGCGTTCCACCTTCTCCGTGGGCTCCCACACCGTTTGGCCGTCCTTTTGGACCTTGCGGAACGGGTTCGTGCGGGAAGTGCCGAGGATGGTGCCACCCTGGGGGAGGATCCCTGAAACGCTGTCCAGGGTGAGGACGACGGCGTCGTCCTCAAGAGGGCCGCGCCAGCCATCCCGGAAGCCCACGACCTCGATCCCCTCCTTATGGGCCCGGCGCACGATGGCCCGAATGCAGGCATTGATGCCGGCGGAGTCCCCGCCTCCCGTGAGGATCCCGATCCTTTGAAGCTCAGGCATAGAGCGACCTCCCTCCCGATCCCACTTGGTCGATCATCTCCTCCGCCACCCGTTGGATGGCCGCCTGGATCTCCTTCCCCAAGACCCGGGGATCAAAGACCTTCTTGTTCGGGGACCACTTGGCGCCCGGGGCCTCGAAGGTGATGGGGTCGAAGGGCACGCCGTCCGGCGGGAGGATGTCCGCGCGCTGGGCGATGTAGAAGGTGGCGGCGGTGCGGGCGTACACGTACTGATAGGTCGTGTCCTTGTTCACCTTGCAGATCCCCGCGGCCACCAGGGCCCGCACCTGCTCCGTGGTGAGGCCTGAGGCCCCGTGCAGCACCAACGGGCGCTCCAACCCGGCCTGGCGCAGCTTCTCGTCGATCTTTTGGGCCAAATCCACGCGCAGCTTGAGCTCCTTCCCCGCCGAAACCCCGTGTTGCGTGCCCACAGAGATGGCCAGGAGGTCCACGCCCGTGCGCTCCACGTACTCCACGGCCTCATCGGGGTCCGTGTAGAAGGCCTCGTCGGAGACGATCCCCTCCTCCACGCCCTTGATGCGCCCAAGCTCCCCCTCCACCAAAACCCCGTAAGGACGAGCGAGCTCCACCACCTTTTTCGTGATGGACACGTTCTCCGCAAACGGCCGGTCGGAGGCGTCGATCATCACCGAGGAGCAGAGGCCCTCTTCGAGGGCGGGGAGGATGAAGGAGTCGATGGCGTCGGGGGTGACGTGGTCGAGGTTAACAAAGATCCCGATCTTTTGGGCGGCAGCGAGGGCCTTCACGTAACCCACGAGGGCCCGCAGGCCTGCCAGGGCGTTTCCGCCCCCGGCGAACTTCGCCGCCCCTTGGGAGATCTGGAGGAGCAGGTCGCTTTTCTTCGCGGCGTGGGCGGCGATGAGGCCCAAAAGCACGTTGGTCTCCGCGAAGTTGTTGGCCAAAAGGGCAAACCCCTCGCGCTTGGCCTTGGCATAGACTTGGGCTAGCTCCTTCCCCCCGAGGAATGGCATCCTTCCCCTCCTTAAACTCCAGAATGATACGCGAGGCCTAGAGGGTTGCGAGGGCTTCCGGCGGGGTGCGGCCCAGGGCGCGCCAGGCCGCCCCAAGATGCTCCCGGAAGATCCGGGAAAAATGGGAGGCCAAAGGCGTGGGGTTGCGGGAGCTCCGCCACCAGAACCAGTCGCTTCCCTCCGCCACGTAGATGTGCGCCAAGGCCCGCGCTTGGGCCTGAGGATCCGGGTGGCTACGCAGGGCTTCCCGCACCTCGGCCAGGGCCTGCCAGGCCCGGTTCTGCGCGGGCTCACCAATCCAGGTGCGAAAATCCGCGTCGATCCAGGAGCCTGCCCAGATCGCGGAGAGCTCCCCTTGGGGGCCGTACTTGCGGAGATAGTCCCCGATCGTCGTGGGGCGAAAGCGCCGGAGGATCTCCGTGTACAGCCGGAGGAGGAAGGGCCGGCCGTTCTGGGCGTAGTGGTCCCAGGCGTTCTCCCCGTCCATGGCGATCACCACAAGGGGCGGGGATTTCCCCTTCCATTCGCGGCCGATCGCGGAAAGACGGGCGAGGAAATCCTCCACCGCCCCCTCCGCGGGCCAAGCGCCGTAGGTGAAGCTGAGGAGGTTGGAGAGCACGGTGTCGCGGAAGACCACGAGGATTTCGTTCCCGCCCAGGCGCAGCCGCCAAGGCAGGTAGAGCTCCTCGGGCGCGGGCGGCCGACCCAGGGTGCGGGCGAGGATCTCTCCGTCAGTGGCCACCCAGGTCACCCCAAGCTCCGCCAGGAGCGCCAGGGCTTCGGAACTCACCGCGCCCTCGGCCGGCCACATCCCCTCGGGCCTTGTTCCGAAGACCTCGGCGTGGTGGGCGAGGGCCTGCTCGGCCTGCGCCCGCGCGTCCTCCGGTGCCCGGAAAAGCGGCACCTCGTCCGTGGGTCTGGCGCGCTTGGCCACCCCTGAATCCAAAAGAAGCGGCAGGATGGGGTGATAGAAGGGCGTGGCGGTGAGTTCAACCTGGCCGGAAGCCCCAAGCGCCCGGTAAAGAGGAAGCACGGAGGCGATGAGCTCGTGATGGAGACGCTGGAGTTCCTCTACGTCCTTGGCTGTGGGGGAAAACGGGCGGCGGAAGCGCTCCAAGCGCGGATCCTCTTCAAGGACCGTCTGCGCCGTCCAGGCCAAGAGAAACGCAGTCCAAAGCTCTTCGGAGCCTGTGAGGCCCAGGGGGTTGGGAAGCCCGCGCCGGGCCAAAGGAAGGGGGATGAGCCCCGCCCGCACGGCTTCTTCCGCCTCCTTGGAGCCCCAGGGGCCGTAGGAATCCCGCGCCCTTCCTGCGGCCAAAAGACGGAGCTGCTCGGTCAGGCAGGGCGTGAAGTTCACCGTGCAAGGAAACCCTGTGCGCCGCAGGTGTTGAGCCATGTCGTAGTAGTCCTTGGAGGCGCGCAGGCGCACCCAGGGAAGCACGGCCTCCCCGGAGTCCGGAAGGAGGTACCACGGCTGATGCATGTGCCAAAGGAACGCGACATGGACCTCGGTCACAGCTTCACCCCCAGGAACCTTTGGGCGTTGGCGCAGGTGAGCTCCGCCACCTCCTCCCAGGGTCGGGCCCAGATCCGGGCCAGGGCCTCCGCCACGTGCCGCACCTTGAGGGGGTCGTTGCGCTGGCCGCGGAAGGGCTGAGGCGGAAGGTAGGGACAATCCGTCTCCAAAAGGACGCGCTGGGGCGGGACTTTCCGCAGGGCCTCCCGCAGGGCCTCGTTCTTGGGGTAGGTCACAGGACCCCCAATCCCCAGGTACAGCCCCAAAGCCAAGGCCTCTTGGGCGCGGACGAGGTCCCCGGAGAACGCGTGGAGGACGCCGCGCACCGGCCCCTCCTCCCGCAGGATCCCCAGGAACTCCGGCCAAGCCGCGCGCTCGTGCAGGATCACCGGGAGATCCAGCTTCTTTGCGAGCCGAAGCTGGGCCCGGAATACCTGGATTTGCTTTTCCCGGGGCGAGAGATCCCGGTAGAAGTCAAGGCCGCATTCACCGAGGGCCACCGCGCCCTGCCGAAGAAGTCCCTCAAGCTCGGCGAGCGTCGCCTCCGACACCGTTTTGGCCTCGTGAGGATGAACCCCACAGGCCGCAAGGATATGGGGATGGGCTGCGGCCAGGGCCAGGGAGGCCCGGGAGCTCGGGAGGTCCACCCCCACGTTGAGGGCGTAGACCCCCTGATCCCGCATGGCGGAAAGAATGAGGCTTCGGTCCCCGTCGAATTGGGGAAAGTCCAAATGGGCGTGGGCGTCAAAGAGGCGGGCTTTAGTGGCGCTCAAGGCTCAGGAACACCTGGGACAGGGCGGCGAAGAGGTCGCTGGGAAGGACGGCACGGGCGGAATGATCCAGGGTCAGGACCTCCGCGGCCCTTCCGTGCGCGAACACCGCGAGGGCTGCGGCCTCCCAGGGGGCAAGCCCTCCGGCCCAGAGGCCCGCAATCAACCCGGCAAGGACGTCGCCGGAGCCGCCGTGGGCCAGGGCCGTGTTCCCCGTGGTGTTGAGGAAAACCCGCTCCTCGGGATCGGCCACGGCCGTGGGCGGCCCCTTCAGGACCACCACGGATTTCCACTCCTTCGCCTTCTCCCGCGCCCAGCGGATCTTCTCCGGCACCACTTCCTCCGTGGGGACCCCCACGAGGCGGGAGAACTCCCCCGGATGGGGGGTGAGCACGAGCTCCCCGTGCTTTTTCCGCAAAAGTTTGGGGTCCTGGGCCAGGGCGAAGAGGGCGTCCGCATCCAGGACGAGCTTGGGAAGCTTTTCGGTGAGGAGGGCGCGCACGACCTCCGCGGCGCCGGGGGTGCGGCCCAAACCCGGCCCGGCCACGACCACGTCCATCCCTTGGGCCCAGCGCAGGGCCTCCTCCGCGGCCTCGGGCGCGAACGTGCCCTCCGCATCGGCACGGCCGGGGTGGACGAGGGCCTCGGGCACAAGCCCGGCCACGACCGGAAAGATCGGCTCAGGCACGAAGACGTGAACGAGGCCGGCGCCGGCGCGCAGCGCCCCCTCCGCGCAGAGGGCCGCTGCTCCCGCCATCCCCACGGAGCCCGCCACCACCAGCACCCGGCCGAACGTCCCTTTGTGGCCAAACCGCGGCCGATTCGGCAAAAGGGAGGCACAGAAATCCTGGGAAAGCACGTGGGCCTCGGGGTTCACCTCCTCCCAGGCGCGCGGGGGGTAGGCCACCTCCACCACCCGCACCTCCCCGCAGAGCTCGGCCGCGGGCGGAAGGAGGTGGCAGGGCTTGAGGGCGCCCATGGCCAGGGTGAGGTGGGCCCGCACCGCCGGCCCCAAAATCCGGCCATGGTCCGCGCAAAGCCCAGAGGGAAGATCGATGGCGATGACCACACCCGCGAAATCCTGGAGCCGCTCGATGGCCGCACGGGGAAGGCCCCGGGCTTCCCCCTCCACCCCCACGCCAAGGATGCCGTCCAGCACCACCTCCGCCCACCTCAGCGCCTCCTCAAGGTGGGGAAGGTCGTTCTCATCCCCGATGACCTGCACCCTTCCGGGAAAGGAGGCGGCAAACGCCTGGTATTCGGTGGCCGCGGGCCCCATAGGCTCGCCCAGGACCACGGCCCGCACCTCCGCGCCCCAAAGCCCCAAAAAGCGCAGGGCGCAGAGGGCATCCCCGCCGTTCCCGCCTTTTCCGGCCACGCCGAGGATCCGCCGGCCTTGGAGGTCCAAAAGCCAGCGCCGGATCTCCTCGGCCGCGCCCCTTCCTGCGGACTCCATGAGGAGGAGCGCGGGGACCCCAAGGGCCTCCGCGCGGCGATCCAATTCCCGAACGGCTTTGGCGGAAAGCACAGGGAGCATGGCCCTCATTGTAGGCGGGGCTCGTGCTCCCGCCAAAGGGCGAGCACCTCCGCGCCCACCTCCTCCGGGGTTTTCCCGGTCACGTCCAGCCAGTGCACGTCCTTTTCCGCCCGGAAGAAGGCGAGCTGGCGCCGCGCATAATCCTTGGTGCGGCGGACGATGAGCTTCTTTGCGGTCTCAAGGTCGTACTCCCCTCGGAAAAAGCCGAAGAGCTCGCGGTAGCCGATGGTGCGGAGGATGGGGGCGTCCGCGGGCAGACCCCGCTCCCAGAGGCGGCGGGCCTCCTCCACGAGGCCCTCGTGGAGCATGCGTTCCACCCGAGCCTCGATGCGCCGATGCAGCTCCTCCCGGGAGCAGAGGAGCCCCACCTTCACCAACGGCCAAGGAAAAGGCTTTTCGCTTCCCCACTGGGCGGAGATGGGCCTTCCCGTGAGGCGGAAGACCTCCAAGGCCCGGATCAGGCGCACCCGATCGCGGGGGTGGATGCGCCGGGCGCTTTCGGGGTCCACGCGCCAAAGCTCCTCCCGCAGGGCATCGGTGGAAAGCCGCTCAAGCTCCGCGCGGATTTGGGGATCCGCCGAAGGCCCGGGGAAAAGGCCGCGGGTGAGGGCCCGGATGTACAGGGTGCTTCCGCCCACGATCACCGCGCGTTTCCCCCGCGCCAAGATCTCCCCGACCAGGCGCTCGCAGTCTGCACGGAAACGGGCAGCGTCGTAGCGGGCCTCCGCGGGAAACACGCCTACCAGATGATGGGGAACGCGGGCGAGGATCTCCGGCGGGGGACGGTCCGCCCCCACCACGAGGTCCTGAAAGATCGTGCGGGCATCGGCGGAGATGACCTCGGCCCCCACCCTCTCCGCGACGTACGCCGCCACCCTCGTTTTCCCCACCGCGGTGGGGCCAAGGATGAGGAGGACCGTCATTCCTCGGAAAGAAGGAGGCTGTAGAGGTAGCGCAGGGAGCGCTGGCGCGCCGGGTACTTCAGCTTCTCCAAGGCCTTGAGCTCGAGCTGGCGCACGCGCTCCCGGGTGATGTCGAACTGGGTGGCCACCTCCTTCAGGGTGCGGGGATGCCCGTCCTTGAGGCCATAGCGCAGCTCCAGGATCTCCCGCTCCCTGGGCTCCAGCTCCTGCAGCGCCCGCAGCAGGTCCTCCCGCAGCTTGGCCTTCAGGGCCTCCTTCACCGGGGAGGGCGCGCTCTCATCGGGAATGAAGTCGCCCAAGGTCTCCTCGTCGTCCTCCGAAAGCGGCCGCTCCAGGGAGGTCGTGGACATGAGGGCCTGCTCCAGCTTCTTCACGCGGTCCACGCTGGTGCCCAGAAGCTCCGCGAGCTCCTCGTAGGTGGGGGGAACGCCGTGCTCGCGCACGTACTCCTGGCGCAGGCGGTGCAGTTCCTGTACGGCCTCCATGGTGTGGGTGGGAACGCGGATGGTGCGGGCCTGATCGGCGATGGCCCGGGTGATGGCCTGCCGGATCCACCAGGTGGCGTAGGTGGAGAACTTGAAGCCCTTGCGCCAGTCGAACTTCTCAATGGCCCGCATGAGCCCGATGTTCCCCTCCTGGATGAGGTCCAAAAAGGAAAGGCCGCGGTGCATGTAGCGCTTGGCGATGGAGACCACAAGGCGGAGGTTAGCGGTGGCCATGCGCTCCCGGGCGGCTTGCCCCTCCCGCACGAGCTCCTCCAGGCGCGCGCGCTCCTCAGGGGGGAGGTTCTTCTCCGCGCGCAGGCGGCGGGCGGCCTCCCGGCCCGCCTCGATCTTCTGGGCCAGCTCCACCTCCTCCTCCTTGGTGAGGAGGGGCACGCGGCCGATCTCCCGAAGATAGGTGCGGATGGGGTCTTGGGCGCGCTCCTCGGGCTCCTCGGGCTCGGCCTCCGCCATCTCCACCAGGAAGGGGAGGAGGGTGAGGAGATCCTCCTCGCCCTCGAGCCCCTCCGGCCGCCCTGCCTCCACGAACTCCGGGGATGAGCTCATCTTTTCCGCAAAAGCTCTAAACGCTCCCGGCACAGACGCTGGAACTCCAGGCTGAGCCGGCGCACCGCCTCCCCATCGGCCCGAGCCTCCGCCTCCTTTAGGGCCAACCGCACCTCCTCCATGCGTCGGGTGATCCGCGGAAGATAGAGGAAGCGCACGAGCGCCTCCTCCAGGGCCCGGTTCTCGTCGGCCACCTTCAGGTCCACGAGGAGGGCGCGCGCCACCTGGGCCGCGGCCTCCGGGGAAACCCCGGAAAGAAGGTGGGCCGGCGCGGGCTTCTCCCCGGCCGCCCGGGCCTCCGCCCACCGCCGCACCACCTCCCGATAGGCCGGGCTGAACCGGCCCTCCTCCGCCAGAAGCTCGGAAACCACGGGCTCCGGGACCTTCCCCTCCAGGAGGAACCGCACCACCAGATCCTCCGGGGTGAGAACGGGCTCCGCACCCTCCTTTTTCCGCTCCGCAGGGGACACGGGCCGGCTCACCCCGCGCAAGGCCTCCTGCACCTCCTCCGGCGGAAGGCCGAGGAGGGAAGAAAGGCCGGTGAGGAGCTCCAGGCGCAGGGCGGGGCTGGTCACCTCGGGCCACAAGGCCTGGGCCTCCCGCAGGGCGGCCTCCTTCCCTTCGGTGGTCCCAAGGTCGTAGCGGGAGGCCAAGGCGGAAAGGAAAAATTGGTGGAAGGGCTGGGCCTGGGCGAGCACGGCACGCATGGCCTCCCCGCCCTCCTTGCGCACAAAGCTGTCCGGGTCCTCTTCGGGAGGAAGGGAGGCCACGCGCACCCGCAGGCCCGCCTGGCGGAGGATGAGCATGCCCCGCAGGGCCGAGGACTCGCCGGCCGCATCGCGGTCGTAGGCGATCACCACTTCGTCGGTGTAGCGGGAAAGGAGCCGGGCCTGATCCGCCGTGAGGGAGGTGCCCATGGAGGCCACGGCCTCCTCGATCCCCGCGGCATGGAGGCTGATCACGTCGGTGTAGCCCTCCACGACCACCGCCTGGCCCCTCCGGCGAATGGCCTCCTTCGCCAGGTCCAGCCCATAGAGGAGCGTGCCCTTTGTGAACAGCGGGGTGTTGGGGGTGTTGAGGTATTTGGGCTCGCCCTCGAAGGCCCTTCCGGCGAAGGCCACCACCCGCCCCTGCTCGTCGCGGATGGCGAACATCACGCGGTCCCGGAAGCGGTCGTAGGGGCCACGGTCGCCGGGCACGGCCAGGCCCAGCTCCAAAAGGGTCTGCACCCCGAAGCGGCTTAAGGTCCGCAAAAGCCCGTCCCACGCGGGCGGGGCGTACCCCAGCCCCCATCGGGCCCATAAGGCCTCCCCGATGCCCCGAGAAACTAAATAGCTTCGAGCTTTCTCGCCCTCCGGACCCTGCAGGGCCTTTTGGAAGTAGCGCAGGGCCTCCTGGTTCACCTGAAGGAGACGGGCCCGGCCCTCCCCACCCCGGAGTTCAATCCCCAGCTCCCCCGCGAGCTTGGCCAGGGCCTCCTGGAAGGAGAGGCGTTCGATGCGCATGAGGAAGGAGAGGGCATCGCCGCCGGCTCCGCAGCCAAAACAGTGCCAAAGGCCTTTTTCCGGGGAGACCATGAGGGAGGGCGTGTCGTCGGGATGGAAGGGGCAGCGGGCCTTGTAGTTCTTCCCAGCCGGCTTGAGCACCACATACCGGCCGATGAGGTCCACGATGTTCACCCGCGCTTTGATCTCCTCAAGCGCGCCCATGCACGAGCTCCCTTAGGAACGGGTTGCGCGCCCTTTCGTGGGCCAGGGCCGTGGCGGGCCCATGCCCCGGAAGGATCCGCCACTCCTCCCCCAGGCTCAAAAGCCGCAAAAGGGAGCGGGAGAGCTCTTCCCAGGAGCCGCCGGGAAGGTCCGTGCGCCCCACCGACCCCGCAAAAAGGACGTCTCCCACCCACGCGATCTTCCCCTTTTCCCAAAGGAAGGCCACGGAGCCCGGGGAGTGGCCGGGCAAATGCCAAACCCAAAGCTCCTCAGAACCCAAGGGAAGGCGGTCCCCCTCGTTCAGGGGCTGATCCAAAGGGGGCGGGGTGCGGCCCAGGGCCCAGAACGTCGGCTTCTCCGCGGGATGGTAGAGGATGGGTGCCCCCGTCCGAGCCCGAAATAGCTCGGCATAGTCCGCGTGGTCAAAGTGACCATGGGTGAGGAGGATGTAGCGCAGCTTCACTTGGGCGAGGGCAAGCTCCAGCTCGGGGGAGGTGCCGCCGGGGTCGATGAGGGCGGCCTCGCCCCCCTCAACGAGGAGGTAGACGTTGGTGAGAAGCGGTCCCACCACGAAGCTTTGGATCTCCATCACTCCCGTCCCACGGTGCGGGCACAGGTGAGCACGGCCACCTCGCCGAAGCCGGCCTCTTGCAGGGCCCGCACGCCCTCCGCCGCCGTGGCCCCCGTGGTCAAAACGTCGTCCACGAGGAGCACGGCCTCCCCCCGGCCCCGCCGCGTGGCCACAAAAAGGCCGTGCATGGCGCGGATCCGCTCCTCCCGGGGCCGTCCCACCTGCTCCGGGGAAGGCCGAAGCTTGCGAAGAAGGGGCTTTGCCGGAAGGTCCAGGATCCTGGCCACCTCGCGGCCCAGGAGCTCCGCCCCGTGGAAGCCCCGCCGACGGAGCCTGAGCGGATCCGGCGGAACCCAGGTCACCACCGCCACCTCCCCGGCCACCGTCCGGGCCATCTCCCGCGCCAGAACGCGGGCCACGGCCCGCTCGCCCTCGTACTTCACGAGGAGGATAAGGGCCCGCAGAACCCCTTCATAGGGCCCGATCGAGCGGGCCCAGGAATAGGGCCTGGCCTCCACCGCGCACGCCTCGCAGAGGTCCAAGCCCGCCGCAACCCCCACCCCGCAGACCTGACAAACCGCGCCCCACCGGGGAAGCTCCCCGAAACATTCGGCGCAAACCGGTGCGGGTTCCCCAAGCTCCTTTCCGCAAACGAGGCACTGGGGCGGGAAAAGGAGCCCAACCCACCCCGCGAGCCACCTAGCGGCCGGCGATGTACTGGGCCACATCCACCAGCCGGCAGCAGTAGCCCCACTCGTTGTCGTAGAAGGAGAGCACCTTCACCACGTCCAAGGCCGCGGAGAGGACCATGGTGTAGGCCAGGGCCACCACCGCGGAGTGGTCCTCACCCAGCACATCGGAGGACACGATGGGATCGCGGGTCACGGCCATGACCTCCCCCAGCGGGCCCTTCGCCGCCTCTTCAAACGCCCGGTTCACGTTCTCCACCGCTTCCTTCATCGTTGCCCCCGCGGGCCTCTTGAGCTTGGCCACGAAGTCGGAAACCGAGCCCGAGGGGACCGGGACGCGCATGGCGATCCCGTCCATCTTCCCCTTGAGTTCGGGGAAGATGATGGGGATGGAGCGGGCCGCGCCGGTGGAGGTGGGAACGATGTTGGCGGCCGCGGCCCGCGCCCGCGCCAAGTCCCGATGGGGCGCGTCCACCAGCCGCTGGTCCGCCGTGTACGCGTGGATCGTGGTCAAAAAGCCGTGCTCGATCCCGAAGGCCTCGTGCAGGACCTTCACCACCGGCCCCAGGGAGTTCGTGGTGCAGGAGGCCGCGGACACGATCTGGTGCTTTTGAGGGTCGAAATGATGCTCGTTGATGCGCCAGAGGATCTGGGGGACGTCCGCGGACTCCTCGCCTCTAGGCGGGGCGGAGATGAGGACGCGTTTGGCCCCCGCTTTGAGGTGCCCGCCCGCCAAGGCCGGATCGGTGAAGGCCCCGCTCGCCTCGATCACCACATCGATCTCCAAATCCTTCCAGGGAAGCGCAGCCGGATCCTTGTAGCCGTCCTTGTCCCCGAAGAACCGGATCTCCCGGCCATCCACGTGGAGGGCCTTCTCTGTGGCGGAAACGGGGAACGGCGCCCGGCCATAGACCGTGTCGTACTTCACGAGGTGCGCCGCCGTCGGCGGGGAGAGGAAGGGGTCGTTGATGGCCACAAGCTCCAGGGGCCAGCCCCGCTTGGCCAAAACGCGAAGCGTCACCCGCCCGATCCGCCCAAACCCGTTGATCGCTATCCTCACCATGTTCACCCCTTTCGGCACAAGCTCAGGAAAAGCTCATGGACGCGAAGGTCCTCGGTGAGCTCGGGATGGAAGGTGGCGCCAAGGACGGAACCCTGCCGAACGAGAACCGGCTCGCCCTCGTACGTCCCGAGGACCTCCACCCCCGGACCTACCCGCCGGATGGCCGGAGCCCGGATGAACACCGCGGGCACCTCCCCAAGCCCGTCCACCCGCACCTTCGCCTCGAACGAGTCCACCTGCCTTCCCGTGGCGTTGCGCTCCACCGCCACGTCCAGGGCGCCGAGGTACCGCTCCGGCCAATTCGTGATCTCCTGCGCAAGGAGGATGAGGCCAGCACAGGTGCCGAACGCGGGAAGTCCCTCCCGCAGCGCCTCCTGGAGGGGGTCGGCCAAGCCCGCCCGGGAAAGGAGACGCCACTGGGCCGTGGACTCCCCGCCCGGAAGGATGATCCCCGAAAGGCCCGCAAGGTCCGCGGGCCGCAGGACCGGAACCGCTTCCACCCCTAACCGGCTTAGGCACAAAAGGTGCTCCCGTGCCGCGCCCTGGACGGCCAAAACCCCGATCTTCATCGGTACTGAAGGAGGGCGTGCTCGGGGATCTTCTCGATCTCCAGGCCGGGCATGGCCTCGCCCAGGTCCTCGGAGACCTTGGCCAGGAGCTCAGGATCGTCGTAATAGGTGCAGGCGAGCACGATGGCGCGGGCGCGCTTCTCGGGGTTCTCGCTCTTGAAGATGCCGCTTCCCACGAAGACGCCGTCGGCGCCAAGCATCCGCATGAGGGCGGCATCCGCCGGCGTGGCAATGCCCCCGGCCGCGAAGTTCACCACCGGGAGCCGCCCCAGCTCCTGGATCATCTCCAGGATCTCCACGGGCGCGCCCAGCTCCTTGGCGTAGGACACGAGCTCCGCCCGGGACATCTCCTTGAGGCGGCGGATCTGGTCGTTGAGGAGGCGCATGTGGCGCACGGCCTCCACCACGTTGCCCGTGCCGGCCTCGCCCTTGGTGCGCAGCATGGCCGCCCCCTCCGCCAGCCTCCGGCAGGCCTCCCCGAGGTCCCGGCAGCCGCACACAAACGGCACCTTGAACTGCCACTTGTCGATGTGGTGGAAGGGATCAGCCGGGGTGAGGACCTCGGACTCGTCGATGAAGTCCACCCCCAAAGCCTCAAGGATCTTGGCCTCCGCGATGTGGCCAATGCGGCACTTGGCCATGACCGGGATGGAGACGGCGCGCATGATCTCCTTGATCCTTTTGGGGTCGGCCATCCTCGCCACGCCGCCCTGGGCTCGGATGTCCGCGGGCACCCGCTCCAGGGCCATCACCGCCACCGCCCCGGCCTCCTCCGCGATCTGGGCCTGCTCGGGCGTGGTCACGTCCATGATGACCCCGCCCTTGAACATCTCGGCGAACCCCGTCTTCACCCGGTAGGTTCCCTTCAGCATCCTCCCCACCTCCGCGGGCCAAGCCCTGGAGCCGGCGAGAGGACTCGAACCTCCGACCCGCCGCTTACGAAGCGGCTGCTCTGCCGCTGAGCTACGCCGGCGCAAAACCGAAGCTTACT
>JAUQPF010000033.1 GCA_030550535.1 Candidatus Bipolaricaulota bacterium | reverse complement strand
TCACCTGGCGCAGGTCGTAGGGCACGCGCTGCGCGGGGGTGGAGGGAAGGAGCGCGAGGTACATCCCGTCCTTGACCGTGGTTTGGCAAGCCAGGTCCGCGTACAGGCGGTAGTCGCCGGGGAGGCGGTACACGGTGGCGCAGGCCCCGCAGAACCCGCCCCGGCAGCCCACGCCCCGGGTGAGCCGAAAGCCCGCGTACTCCATGGCCTTGAGGATGGTGAGCCCGGCCGGGACCTGATAGGCCTGGCCCATGATGTACACCGTCACCATCTCCGTCTTCGTTTCCACCCCGACTCGGTTCATCCTCTCACCCCCACCGCCTTCGCGACCGCTTCCGGCATGGATTTCACGCCCAGGGCCCAGGCCAGGGCTTCGCCAAGGTACACAACCGGGAGCTTGGGCGCGCCCAGGGGCCGCCGCTCCGTGAGGTTGAAGTGGCAAAGGGGGCAGGCCGTGACGAGGAGCTCCGCCCCGGCCTGGGCGGCGGAAAGGAGGATCGAACTCACCCGCAGCCGCACGGCCTCGGGCTTCGTCACCGTGAGGTACGCCCCGCAGCACTCCACCCGCTCCGGGAAGACCACGGGCTCCGCGCCCAGCGCAGCGAGGGCCTCCTCCAGGATCTTGGGCTGCTCCGGATGATCCACGGCCACCTCCTGGGGCCGGAGGAGAGTACAGCCGTAGTAGGCGCCAACCCTGAGACCCGAAAGCCCTTCCTTGGCGGCCTTCTCCAGCCGCCCGCGGCCAATTTCCCCAAGGAGCTGCACGAGGTGCAGGACGCGCACCTCACCCCGGTAGTCCTCCTCCTCGTCCATGAAGGCGTTCAGGCGCCGGAGGTTCTCGGGGTTCTGCACGAAGAGGGCGGAGCGGCTCAGGGTGTTGTAGCACATGGCGCACAGGGTGAGGAGCTCCTTGGCCCCCTGTTCCTGGGCGCGGATGAGGTTGCGCACGGGGCCCACATGGCGCATGAGGTCGTCCTGGGCCAGGGCGTACACCGTGCCGCAGCAGTTCCAGCGGGGAAGCTCCTGGACCTCGTAGCCCAGGGCGGCCAGGGCCGCCAGGGTCGCCTCCTCGTAGGCCCGCGCCTGATCCTTCAGGGCACATCCCGGGAAGTACAAAACCCGTGATGGGTGATGGGTGATGGGTGATGAGTGTTGAATCGATCCGTTCGTCATTGCACCGCCTCCTTCCGTACGGGGGTCTTCAGGGTGCGCATAAGCGCTAAAAGCTTGCGTCGCAGGCCCTCGATTTGACCCTCAAGCGACGTCGCGTCAAGCTGAAACAACTCCTGAGCCAAAAACGTCTCCGTTTCAAGCTCAGCCAAGGAGCCCAAGGCGATGTGCAAAAACTGCAAGAACTCCCGGCGCGAACCCCGCGCCGCACCTTCGGCAATGTTGCAGGGAATTGAAAGGGCTGCCCGCCTCATCTGAGCCATAAGGCCATACGTTTCCTCTTTGGGAAGGCTCGAAGTCCACGCGTACACGGCCTTAACGAGCTGCATTGCCTCCTGCCATACCGCGAGATCCTTGTGTGTCCGCACCTCCCCAGCACCCATCACGCATCACCCATCACCTACGGGGTCACCTTTCGCATTGCGCCCACCAGAGCGATCTGGGGCACCGGGCGATCGAGCTTCACCTCCACGGGGCTCAACCCGCGGCGGAGGGCAAGCTGCCGGAGGGCTTCCATAACCCGCGCCACGTCCACACCTTTAGGGCAGCGCACACTACAAGCCAAGCACGCCGCGCACACCCAAGGCGCCCGCGCCGCGAGAACCCCCTCATCTCCAAGCTGGAGAAGGCGGAGCACCTGGTTGGGAAGGAGGTCCATGTGCTCGGCAAAAAGACAGCCGGCTGAGCATTTCCCGCACTGGTAGCAAGCAAACACGTTCTGTCCGGAAAGCTCCTCCACCCTCTGGAGGAACGGGGCGTTCAAGCTCTCCCGGGAGACCCTCAGCTCCGCAACCACGCCTCCACCACCTCCTTGGCCTTGGGCAAAGCCCCCTCCACCTCCGGGGAAAGGCCGCGGCCGAAGGGAAGCACACGAGGAACGCCGATGGCCAAGGCCCACACCTCGGGCACCGCGAAACCTGCTCCACGCAAAAGCTCCAAGGATTCGGCAAGGCCAAGGCCGTGCACGAAGGCCCTGCGTGTACCTGCGGCCAAGGGCGCAAGGCGCACCTCACCCGGCGGAAGCGCGGGATCCGCGTCCACCACGAGCACCTTTTCGTACCCAAGAAGGCTTAGAGCGAGGTCCATCCCGGTCTTGAGGCTGGGGAGGAACTCCACCCCTTGGGCCTGGGAAAGCAGGGCGAGCACGCGGAGGGCCACCCCGTCGTCGGCCCGATCGGGGTTGCCCAAGGCCACCACGGCCCTAGCCCTCAAGCCTTCGGAGCAAGTTCCCATGGGCATCGTAGACCTCCACGGCCACCGGCACCCCTCCAGGCAGGAAATGGGTGGCACAAGCCAAACAAGGGTCGTAAGCGCGGAAGGCCATCTCCACGCGGTTGAGGAGGGCCTCGTCGAGCTTCCCCTTCTCCACGAGGGCCCGGGCCATCTCCTTCACGGAAAGGCCGATCCCTGGAGCGTTGTGGGTGGTGGCCACGATGAGGTTCGCCCGCTCCACCAACCCCTCGGGACTGAGGACGTAGTGGTGGAAGAGGGTGCCCCGAGCGGCCTCCACCACCCCCACGCCCTCCCCGGGTTTCCCGAGCTTCCCCCGCACCTCGGTCCCGGTGAGCGCGGGATCCTTCGCGAGCAGGGCCACGGTCTCCGCGGCCTGGACCATCTCGATGAGCCGGGCCCAGTGGTAGGCGAACGTGGCATGCACGGGCTTCTCCCCGAAGAAATCAAGGAAACGCTCGTACTCCTCCTGGGCAAGGGGGGTGGCCATGCGCTCGGCGGCGTTCAGGCGGGCGAGTGGCCCCACCCGGTAGATCCCCGAGTCCGGCCCGGCCCGCAAGCCCTGCCACCCGAAATCCCGAAGGTACGGGAACTTCACGTAGGTCCAGGGCTCCCAGTGCTCCCCGATCCGCCCGAGGGCCTGATCCCCAGGGAGCCGGAAGAGCTCCTCCCCTTGAGCGGATACCACGCGAACCTGGCCGTCGTAGAAGTTGGGGGCGAGGCTTCCGTCCACAAGGCCCATGTAGTGGGTGGGAAGCCAGGCCTCCTCGGCAAGGAGCAGGGATTGGTACTCCGGCCGGGGCAGGATCTCCTCGTGGAAGACCCCGATCATCGTCTTCCCCAGCTCCACCAGGCGCGCGGCGATCGCGGCGATCTCCGTCTGGGCCTCCTTGGGCAGGGGCCTGGCCACGCCGCCGGGGAGGGCGAATACGGGATGGATGGCCTTCCCTCCGATGAGCGCGAGGATCCTTTGGGCCTGGGCCCGCACCTCGAGCACCTGGCGCCCCAGCTCAGGGAAACGCTGCAGGACCCCAAGCACGTTGCGCTCAGCCTTCCCCACGTCCTCGGGAAGAAGGAGGTCCGGCCCGCCCAAGAACACAAGGTGCAGGAGGTGGTCGGAGAAGATGTAGGCGTTGTAGAAAAGTTCGCGCTGGAGGCGCGCGGGCTGGGGCACCTCCGCGCCGAACGCGGCGTCCAGGGCCTTGGCCGAGGCCAGGTGATGGGCCTCCGGGCAGACCCCGCAGATGCGCTCGGTGATCTGGGGCATCTCCTCCGCCCTTCGCCCCCGCACGAACGCCTCAAACCCCCGCAGCTCCGGCACCTGGAGGATCGCGTCGCGAAGCTTCCCCTCCTCGTCGAGGTAGATGAGGATCTTCCCGTGGCCCTCAAGCCGGGTGATGGGGTCGATGGTGATCCTCCTCACGCCCGCACCTCCTCCCTTCTTCGCGCCAGCCTCCTCAAGGGCCGGCCGTATTTGGCGAAGGCGTACTTGTAGAGGGTGCCGATGGGGTCCACAAGGCCATCGAGGATCCTGTTCTCCTCGGGGAAGGCGGCCTCGCCCTCCTCGCCGGCCCGCACGAGGGAGGCCAAGGCGGAGAGCAGGGCCAGGGCCGGGTCGCCGGCCTTGGGCGTGGGGCCCAAACACCCCGTGCAGGGCATGCCCGCCTTGGGGCAAGAGGCCTCGCAGCCGCCCCGGGTCACCGGTCCCAGGCACACCATTCCTTGGTCCAGAAGGCACTTCTCGGGGTCAGGAAGAACCTCATGAGGGCGTAACACCCGGGAGATCCGCCGCTCCTCGCGCACACGCGGGCACTCCTCGCACAAAGCCTTCTCCTCGGCGAACACCTGGCCGGGCTGAAGCCCGCCGGACAGGGCGGCCTCAAAGAAGCGGGCGATGAGGCCCGCCGGAGGGGGACAGCCCGGAACCACGAAGTCCACGGGGACCACCTCGTCCAGGGGGAGGGCCTCGGGGAGGAGGTCCGGGGGCGTATCCTCGGGAGCCTCCGGGAAGGGTGGCGCGGGGCGAAAGCCCGGCCCGAACACGGCCTCCAGGATCCCGTTGCCCTGGTTGGCCAGGGCCGGGACGCCCCCCAGATGAGCACAGGCCCCGTAGGCCCCAAGGAAGCGGGACTTCTCCCGAAGAAGGGCCACCATCTCCGCGTTCTCCTCCGTGCGAAGGACCCCGTTCACGAGGGTGATGTCGATGCTACGAGGGGGAAGCCGCTCCAGATCCTGGCGTTTGGCGTCCACCAAAGCCGGCCAGAACACGATCTCCACCTGAGAAAGGACGTCCAAAAGCCCCGGCCCCAGCTCCAAAAAGGAGACGTCGCAACCCCCGCAGCTCCCCGTCCAGTACACGGCGAGCTTGGCCCTCACCGCGCCCCTCCGTTCCCATGGAGCGGCCCCAGGCGCTTGAGCGCGGCCACGAACTCCGCCATGACCTGGGCGAAGCGCGCCCCCTCCGTGGCGGAGATCCACTCCAAGCGCACCCGCTCGGACTCGATCCCTAGCTCCGCGAGCACTTTGCGCAAAAGGTACACGCGCCTTCGGGTCTTGTAGTTGCCGGCGACGTAGTGGCAGTCGCCGGGGTGGCAGCCGCCGATGAGGACGCCGTCGGCCCCGGCCTTCAGGGCTTCCACCACCCACTGGGGTTCCACCCGGCCCGAACAGTTGACCCGGATGGGGATGGCGTTCGGGGGGTAGGGAAGGCGGCTTGTGCCCGCGAGGTCCGCGCCGGCCGAGGCGCACCACCGGCAAAGGAAGGCCACCACTTTGGGCTCAAACTCCGACATCCGCCACCTCCAGGGCCGCCCGCACCATGCGCAAAATTTGCTCGTCCTCCACGTTGCGGAAGGTCAAGGCCCCTGAAGGGCAGGCGGCGACGCACGTCCCGCAGCCCTCGCACAGGATCTCGTTCACGTGGGCCACCTCGTCCACGGTGATCGCCCCGTAGGGGCACTGGGGCGCGCAGATCCCGCAGCCTGAGCAGAGGGCTTCCTCCACCTCGGCCACCTCGGGCGCGTGCTCCAGTTTGGGCTGGGAAAGGAGGGCCACAACCTTGGCCGCCGCGCCGGAGGCCTGGGCCACGCTCTCCGGGATGTCCTTGGGCCCTTGAGCTGCGCCCGCAAGGAAGACCCCGGCCGTGAGGGCCTCAAGGGGCCGGAGCTTCGGATGCGCCTCTTTCAGGAACCCTTCGCCCCCGCAGGCCACGCGCAACTTCCGGGCGAGCTCCTCCGTCCCCGGCGAGGGCACGATCGCTTGGGCCAACACCACGAGGTCCGCCCGCACCTCCACCCTTCGGCCCGTGAGGGTGTCCACCCCCCACACCACCACCTTCTCGCCCTCCCGGAAGACCTTGGCCACCTTGCCCCGGATGTAGAGGATGCGCTCCTCCTCCATCGCGCGGTTCACGAACTCCTCGTAGTCCTTCCCGCCAGCGCGGATGTCGATGTAGAACACGTAGGCCTGGCCATCCGGAACGGCGTGCCGATAAAGGAGGGCGTGTTTGGCCGTGTACATGCAGCAGATCTTGGAGCAGTAGGGTTTGTGGTGCTCGGGATCGCGGGAGCCCGAGCACTGGATGAACACGACCTCTTTGGGGATTTTGCCGTCGGAGGGCCGGCGGATCTCGCCGCGGGTGGGGCCGGAGGCGGAAAGCAACCGCTCGAACTCCAGACCGTCGATCACGTCGGGAACAGTCCCGTAGCCGTACTCGGCCATGGCCTCCTTGGGGTAGAGCTCGTAGCCCGTGGCCAAAACGATCGCCCCCACCTCCTCCTCCAGGATCTCCTCGTGCATGTCGAAATCGATGGCCTTGGCCTCACAAACCTCCGCGCATTGGCCGCACCGCAGGGGCACAAGGCCCAAACAGTTCTTCTCGTCCAGGGTGTAGGTGGAGGGGACCGCCTGGGGGAAGGGGATGTAGATGGCCGCGCGCAGGGAGAGCCCCCGGTCGAACTCGTTGGGCACCCGCACCGGACACACCTTGGCGCACTCCCCGCACAGGTTGCACTTCCCTGGATCCACGTACGTGGGCTTTTTGCGAATCCTCACGCGGTAGTTGCCCACAAAACCGGAGACCTCCTCCACCTCGGAGTAGGCGAGGATGCGGATGCGCGGGTGGCGCGCGACCTCCACCATCTTGGGGGTGAGGATGCATTGGGAGCAGTCCAGGGTGGGGAAGGTCTCCGAGAGCTGGGCCATGTGCCCGCCGATGGAGGGGCTCCTCTCCACGAGGATCACTTCGAATCCGGCGTTGGCGATGTCCAAGGCCGCCTGGATCCCGGCGATCCCGCCGCCCACCACCAGGGCCCGCCGCACCACCCCGATCTCCGCGGGGCGCAGGGGGCGGTTGCCCTGAACCTTCTCCACCACCGCCCGCGTCACCTGGAGGGCCTTGCGCGTGGCCGCCGGGCCGCTGTGCACCCAGGACACCTGCTCCCGGATGTTGGCGACCTCCAAAAGGTAGGGGTTGAGCCCGGCCTCCTCCGCGGCCCTGCGGAACGTCTCCTCGTGCATGGAGGGGGAGCAGGCCGCCACCACCACGCCCGTGAGCCGCTGCTCGCGGATGGCCCGCTTGAGGAGGGCCTGGCCGGGATCGGAGCACATGTACTCGTAGTGGGTGGCATAGACAACGCCCGGGAAACGGGAGGCAGCCTCCGCGAGCTTGGCCACGTCCACCGTGCCCGCGATGTTCTTCCCGCAGTGGCAAACGAAGACGCCGATGCGCGGCTTAATTTCCGGCACCGTAGCGCTCCTTCACGTACTGGTAGCCGGCCTCGAACGCCTGCTGGTTGAGCTCGCGGGTGTGGGGGGGCACCGCCGCCAAGACCGCCTTGAGCAGGGCCTCCTTGGACACCACCGACCAGGCGGCGGCCAGCGCCCCGAGCATCACCACGTTGGCCACGATCCTCCGGCCCAGGGACTCCGCGATGCGCGTGGCCGGAACCCGCAAGAGCCGCACGTCCTGGCGGTCGTCGTGGTCCACGAGGTCCGGGTCCACGATGAGGATCCCCCCGGGTTTCACCTCCTGGGCGTACTTCGCGTAGGCTTCCTGGGACATGAGGATGGCGACGTCCGGGATGGTGAGGAGGGGGTAGGCGACCGGGACGTCGGAGATCACGACCTCGGCGGCGCAGGCGCCGCCGCGGGCCTCCGGGCCGTAGGACTGGGTGAAGGTGGCCTGTTTTCCGTCGTAGAGGACCGCGGCCTGCCCGGCGATCCTCCCTGCAGAGATCACCCCTTGCCCACCGAAACCGGCGATTCTCAGCTCCGCCCGCACGCCTTGAAGCTAGCCTTGGGATCTTCCGGCGTCCATGATCGCCGTCAATT
>JAUQPF010000040.1 GCA_030550535.1 Candidatus Bipolaricaulota bacterium | reverse complement strand
GTACCAACCGTGGATGAGGTCCCCGTTGCACTGGAGGGAGACGGCCCTGAGTTCTTGTGCCTCCACAGCGCTGCCTAGCGTGAAGAGAAGAACCCCCAAAACCCACCCCGTCCGCATCACTGCCTCCTTAGCCCCCTAGGGAAGCCTAGGCCCCACCTTCCCCTCGGGACGGGGACATCATGCGAAAAAGCGGACTGGGGGAAAAGAAAAAGCCGGGAATTTTGCGCTGGTGGGTGGTGCAGGACTTGAACCTGCGACCCCACGCACGTCAAGCGTGTGCTCTACCGGGCTGAGCTAACCACCCTGGAGGCGGCGCCCGGATTCGAACCGGGGAATAAGGGATTTGCAGTCCCTCGCCTTAACCGCTTGGCTACGCCGCCGCCACCGTCCATTATAGTCGTGGCGCCGGAGGCAGGCTAGCCCCCTAAAGGCGCGCGATGTACTCGGCGAAAAGGGCGTCCTGCTCGGCGGGGGTGAGGTCGCCCGCCTGGCCCAGGGCCTGGCGGCGGGCCCGGGTGGCAAAATAAAGGGAGATCCCCGCCGCCACCGAGACGTTCAGGGACTCCGTGAGCCCCCACATGGGCACCCGGAACGTCCCGTGGCAGTGGGCCAAAAGCTCGGGAGGAATGCCCGCCACCTCGTTCCCGAACACCAACGCCAAGGGTTCCGTGCCCGCGAGCTCCTCCACGGAAAGGGTGCCGGTGGGGCTGGCCGCAAGGATGCGAAACCCCTGGGCGCGCAGGGCGGCAAAGGCCGCTTCCCCCCGACGAAAGCGCAGGATCCGCACCCAGCGCTCCGCTCCCTGGCTCACCTGCGGCGCGGGCCGAAAAGGCACGTCCTCCTCCACCACGTAGACCTCAAGGATGCCCAAGGCCTCGCAGGTGCGCAGGATGGCCGCGACGTTGTGGGGGTTTTGGATGTTGACGCAAACGGCCACCACGCTTTTTAGGCGCGTGGCCACAACTTTCCGCAGGCGCTCCGTCCTCGTCGCCACGGGCTAGAACTCGTCTTCCTCCTCTTCGAACTCGTCGTCGAACCCGAAGGCCACCTCCTCCAGCTCCAGGGGGTCCTCCTCCACCACCTCCAGAACGGAGCCGCACTCCGGGCAGGTGACGCGCCGGCCGAACACGGCCTCCGCCGGGGAGAGCCGGAGCTCCGCATCGCACACGGGGCAAGTCGCACGGGGCATAACCCACCTCGCGTTTTTCGGGCCGCTTTGGCCCGGATTTCGCCCTCTCGCTTTTGTGCTCCGCAATTTTGGCGAAAGGCGCGCGAGTGTAGTGGGCCAGGATGAGGGTGTCAAACGTGGGGAACGCGGCGCCATGGGTCGGCGCGCGTGCCCGGATAAAATCGCGGACCTATGCTCCCCTTCGTTCTTGCGCTCGCGGGGTTAGGGGTCGGCCTTTTAGGCTCGCTTTTGGGCATTGGCGGCGGCATCTTCGTGGTGCCCCTCCTGCTCCTTACCGGCCTGGTGAGCACGGCGCAAGAGGCCGCGGGGACCAGCATCGTGGGCGTCCTGGCCACGGGGATCTCCGCCTCCGTGGCGTACTTCCGCCGGCGGAAGACCCCGTGGCGGGCTGGCTTGAGCCTGGTGCCCGGGGCTTTGGCCGGAAGCTACCTCGGCGCGTACTTCGCGGGGAAGGTGACCTCCGGCCCCCTGACCCTGGCCTTCGGCCTCTTCCTCCTCTATCCGGCCACCGTGCTCGTTTTGGGCAAAGAGCCCAAGGAGCTCGTGCGGGCCCGGGAGGGAGGGGCCTTTCCTACCTGGGCAGGAGGGCTCGTAGGGCTTTTGGCGGGGACAGCAGGGAGCCTTTTCGGCATCGGCGGCGGGGTGATCATGGTTCCGGCCCTGCTTTGGTTGGGGTTGCCTATGGTGGAAGCCGCGGCGGGAAGCCTCCTTGCGATGGTGCCCACGGCTGCGCTCTCCACGGCCCTCCACGCCCTCGCCGGCCGCACCCACTGGGGGCTGGCCTTCCCCCTGGTGGGGGGCATTCTTGTGGGGGGACAGCTGGGGCCCATCTTGGCTGTGCGGCTTCCCCAGCGGATCCTGCGGCGCATGTTCGCCCTGGTCCTGTTCTACGCCGCAGCGAACATGATCCGCAAAGGGCTGGGTCTTTAGGCGAGGACATCCAGGATGATGCGCACGATGACGAGGATCCAACCGATTCCCACCACGAACCAGATCACCTTTCGGGCCGCGGCGATGAGGTGGAACACGAGGAGGACGAGGGTAAGAAGGCCCAAGTAACCCAGGGGCAGGACGAGATCGGGGCTCAGGCTGCGGCCGGCGGGAAGGACCCCCTCAATGAGGCGAACAAGCCCGCGGCCCAAAAGTTCGGCCAGCTCTTGCAAAAACGTAAGCAGATTGGACCAAGAAAACCCTGTGCTTTGCACCGCCATCCCTCTATTATGGTCGCTTGGAAAATGAAAAAAGGCGCCGCGGGGGCGGCGCCCAGGGGACAAGGGTCACGCCTTCAGTCCTTGTCCTCCGCCTCTTCCACCGCGTCCTCGATCTTCTCCAGGAGGTCGGAGACCCGCTCGAACGCGGACTCCAACTCCTCTCGAACCATGGCCAGTTCGGAGAGGAGCGGCTTGATCTTGTCGATGAGCTCCTTTTTCGTCACGTAGGCCATAGACCACCTCCTACGCGAATTTTACACGATGCGGTCGAGAATGAGCGGGGAGGGCGCAGGCGGCGTGGCCCCGATGACGAACGCCTCCTCCACCATCTTGCGGGCCTCCGGCAGGTGGTCGGGCCGGCCCACGTGCAAGCGCGCCAGGGGCTGGCCCCTTTCCACCGCATCCCCGACCTTGGCGAGCAGTTCCACACCCGCGGCCGGATCGATCCTCTGGCCCTTGACCTCCCGGCCGGCGCCCAAAAGCCCGCACGCAAGCCCAATGGCCCGGGCCCGCAGGGCCTGCACGTACCCGCTTTGGGGGGCCAGGACCTCCACCACCTGGGCCGCGCGGGGAAGCCGCTCCGGCTCCTCCACGGCCCGCACGTCCCCGCCCTGCGCGGCCACGAGCTCCCGAAACTTGGCGAACGCCTTCCCTTCGTCCAAAAGCCGGGCAAGTTTCTCCTGGCCCTCCTTGGGCGAGGAAGCCTCACCCACAAGCACGAGGAGCTCAGCCCCCAGGGCCAGAACGACCTCCCGCAGGTCCTTGGGCCCTTCGCCCCGCAGAACCTCGATGGCCTGACGCACCTCGAGGGCATTTCCCGCCATACGCCCAAGCGGCTGGTCCATGGCGGTGACCAGGGCCGCGAATTTCTTGCCCAGGCGGTTCCCCACCCGCACGAGGGTCTCCGCGAGCCGACGGGCCTCGGGCAGGGTGCGCATGAACGCGCCGTCCCCGCACTTCACGTCCAGGACGATGGCGTCGGCCCCGCCCGCGATCTTCTTGGAGAGGACGGAGGCGGCGATGAGGGGGAGGGAGGGCACCGTGCCCGTGACGTCCCGCAGTTCATAAAGGAGGCGATCCGCGGGCACGAGCTCCGCGGTGTGGTCGGCGATCACCGCCCCCACCCGTTTCGCCTGTTCCACGATCTCCCCGAGGGAGAGCTCGGTGCGCACCCCGGGGATGGACTCGAACTTGTCGATGGTACCGCCGGTGTGGCCCAAGGCGCGGCCGGAGAGCTTGGCCATGACCAGGCCGGAGGCGGCCATGAGGGGCACAAGGACAAGGGTGACCGTGTCGCCCACCCCGCCCGTGGAGTGCTTGTCCACCTTGACCCCCGGGATGGCCGAAAGATCCATGCGCTCGCCGCTTTCCACCATGCTTTGGGTGAGGGCCACGGTTTCGGCCTCGCTCATGCCCCGGAAGTACACGGCCATGAGGAACGCGGCCATCTGGTAGTCGGGGATGCGGCCGGCCACGTAGCCCTGCACCAGCCAGCGGATCTCCGCGGGGGTCAATTCCCCGCCATCCCGTTTCTTTTCGATCAGGTCCACGGCACGCATAGCTCCAAAATTCTAGCCGCTTGGTGGAGGGCCGGTGTTCTCTGATACCATCGGGCCGCCGTGGAGCGGCTCATCGGCGTGGACATCGGCGGAACGCGGACGCGCGTGGGCGCAGTGACGGCGGGAAGGATCCTGGCCCGGAAGGAGTTCCCCACCCGAGGGGTGGCCGAGGTGCGCCTGGCCATCGCGGAGGTCCTGCGTGCGGTGGGCTGGGAGAGGCCCGATGCCATTGGGGTGGGGGCGCCGGCCCCTTTGGACATGCGCCAGGGCCGCATCCTCCAAGCCCCCAACCTCCCCCACTGGAACGGGGTGAACGTGGTGGAGGAGCTGCGGCGGGCGTTTTCCTGCCCCGTGTACCTCGGGAACGATGCGAACTGCGCGGCCGTGGGCGAGCTCGCCTACGGCTGGCAGGCCAAGGATTTCGTGTACGTCACGTGGTCCACGGGGATCGGCGGGGGGATCGTGGCCGGAGGGAGGGTGGTGTGGGGCGCCACGGGACAGGCCGGGGAGATTGGGCACATCCCCCTGCGGCCGGACGGGCCGCGCTGCAACTGCGGGAAACAGGGGTGCCTGGAGGCCCTGGCCGGCGGGGCGGCCCTGCGGGAGCGCGCCCGCGAACGCCTCGGCCAGCCCATCCCCGCCAAAGAGCTTGTGGAGCGGGCAAGGAAAGGAGAGCCCGGTCCTCTTGCCCTCGCGGAGGAGGCCTGTGCGGCCATGGGGCAGGGCCTGGCCATCGTGGCCGAGCTCCTTGAGCCGGAGATGATCATCCTCGGCGGGGGCTTCACGGCCTCCTGGGATTTCCTCGGTCCCAAGGTCTTGGCCGCGCTCGCGCGGTGGAGCCGCGTGCGTCCCAGGGTGGAGCTCACCAAGCTCGGCGACGACGTGGGGCTTTTGGGCGCTGCGGCCCTCCCCCTCCACTTCCCCGCCCTCTAAAACGCGCGCGTGATCTCCAAAGTGCCTTGTAAGCCCGACCCCCAAAGGAGGGAAAAGAGGAGGCTTTGGCCCCCGCCGCTCGAGGCGAGGAGAAGCCCTCCGCCCTCAAGGTCCAGCCAAATCCGCACGGTCCCCTGTTCGGAAGCCCAGGCCACGGCCACCCGTTGACCCGGTCTAGGCCCGATTTGGATCTGTGTGCTTGCGGTCCATGGGCCAAAGTTCTGCCAGAGCTCGAGGGCCAAAGCGGGGCCCAGGGTGAGGGCAAAAGAAGGGCCGGACACGCGGAGGGTCCACGCGGAAGGCGGGCCTTCCCATTGGAGCTTTCCGCGCCAATCCCCGGCCTCCGCTTCGCCGGAAACCCACCCCGTTCCCAGCCAAAGGGGCGCGAGGTTCAGGGCGGCCCAGCCGCCCTTCCCGCCGGCGGCCAGCCGCACCACGGCCGGCCCCGCGGGCAAGCTCTTGGAGAAGGAAGCCGAGAGGAACGCATCCATCCGGCCGGTCCCAAGGAGGATCCCCTCGAGCTTCCAGGAGACCAGGGCTCCTGAGCCCGAGAGGCCGAGCATGCCCCGCCGAAAGCCCAAGGGCAGAAGCTGGGCCTCGGCTCGGGCCGAGAAGGTCATGCCCCCAAATGTCCAATCCTGCCCAAGCCAGGCCTGGCCCGGGCCCGGTGCCTCCAGGCGTACCCCCCACTCCCCCGCGCACGCTCCCAGCGCAAGGACCACAAGAACCCCAAAAACCCTCATCGGCTGAGCTCCTCGGCCACAAGGGACACGGCGCGCTTCACCGCGGGCGTACGGAAGGGCACGGTGGCCCCGTCGAGCTGAACGATCACGCCCTCGGGGATGCGCGAGACGATGAGGAAGAACTGCTGGGTGAAATCCCCGTCGATGGCGAAGGCTCGGATCAGGGCGGCCTCCGCGTGGGCGGAAAGGAACACCTCCTTGAGCACCACCGCGCCCCCTTCCCAGGTTTCCTTCTTGCCGGCAAGCCCTTCGATCTTCAGGCGTTCGAACTTCGTAGGAACTTTGGCGTGGGGCATGGCTCCCTCCGCGATCCGTTTCACCGTTTTGGGTTCCCTGTTGCGGGCCACCAGTTTCCAGACGGAGAGCCCCCGCGCGCGCCATTTCCGCTCGTAGCGGGTGCCCGGCCCATCCGCAAGGGGAAAAGGTCCTTCCAGGGCTAATCCTGCGGCGGCCAAGTGGCCCGCGGCCTCCTCCGCATACCACAGGGCGTCCGTGACGAGCTGGAACTCCCCGCCCTCCGCGAGGACCGCGGCCAAGGTCTGGGCGAAATCCTCGTCCACAAGGCGCCGTTCGGCGTGGCGGGCCTTGGGCCAGGGACAGGGGAAGTTCACGAACACTTGGGCCACACTTCCGTCCGCAAAAAGCTCGCGCAGGCCGAATTTCCCATCCAAGAGGGCGAGACGCACGTTTTCCACCCCGCTTTGGCGGAGCTTTCGCCCCGTCTTCACGATGCAGGTGAGGCTCGTCTCGAAGCCCACCCAATTTCGATCCGCGTGCGTTTTGGCCATCTCCGCGAGGAACTCCCCATTCCCAAAGCCGATCTCCACGCAAAGCGGGGCCTCCCGCCCAAACGCCTCCCCCCAACGGGGCGGAAGCTCCGTCCACCGTTCCGGTCGGATGAGGTACGGCCCGAAATCCATCGGGCGCAAGGATACCGTACACTCCCGAGGATGGCCGGCCGCTTCATTGATGCCAAGGTGGAGGTGCGGTTTGCGCAAAAACCCGGGCCGCCCACGAGCTTCATCTGGGAGGGGAAGGAGTATCCCATCGTGGAGATCCTGGAATTTCGGCGCACCCTGGATTTCAAAAGCGCCTGGTGGCGCAGGCGGCATCGGGATTGGTACAAGGTGCGCACCGCGGACGGCCGCGTCTTTGAACTTTATTTCCACCGCGGCCCCGGCCGGCCCTACTGGGTGCTTCTGCGCGAGCTATAGGGCGAACTCGGCCACAAGAAACGTGTGGTCGGAGGGTTTTTCCGCGCGCCGCGCCTCCCGATCGATCCAGGCGCGCACGGATTTCTCGGCCAAGGGGGGCGTGGCCCAGATATGGTCCACCCGCCAGCCCAGGTTCCGCTCCAGCGCCCTGGGCACGCGGTAGTCCCAAAACGTGTACTGGCCGGACTCGCCCGGGTGGTGCTTGCGAAAAACATCCACGAACCCCCATTGGCGGATCTCCTCCAGGGCCGCGCGCACTTGGGGGTGGAAGTCCACGTGGTTTTTGAGCTTATCAGGGCTGTGGACGTCGATCTCCTCGGGGGCCACGTTGAAGTCCCCGCACCAAAGGAGGGGGTCGCTGGGGGAGAAGCGGCGGGCAAAAAAACGTTTGATCCGGGCCAGCCACTCCAGTTTGTACTGGAACATGGGGCTCTCCACGGACTGGCCTTGGGGAACGTAGGTGTTGACGATGGGGATCCCCCGCACCCAAAGGAGGATGAGGCGGTCCTCGTCCGGGGGGCCTCCGTCATCCAGGCCGAAGTGCACGTCCTTGGGCTCCTCCCGGCTGAGCACGGCCACGCCCGCCTGGCCCTTGAACCCCCGGTACACCGCGTGGTAACCGGCTTCCTGGAAGGCTAAAACCGGAAACTCCGCGTCCGGGGTCTTCGTCTCCTGAAGGCACAGGACATCGGGCTTCTCCCGGGAGAGCCAGGCGAGCACGAGGGGGAGGCGGCTGCGGATGGAGTTGCAGTTGTAGGTGGCCACCTTGAACATGGCCCACCTCCTTTTCCCGGGATTCTACCGGAGGAGCTCGCGGTAGAGCTCGGGCCTTCGGTCGGCAAAGAGGTCGTTTAGGGGTGTGAGCTTTTTGTCCCTGGCCCGCTCGGGCTCGATCTCCACCACCACCGCTTCCTCCGCGGTCGGGCTGGAGGTGGCCAGGATCTCGCCGGTGGGGTCCACGATCTGGGACATGCCGGTGAAGGTGAGCGTGGGCTCCGCCCGGGCTTCTTGGCCCACGCGGTTGGCGGTGACCACGAACACCCGGTTCTCCAGGGCCCGCACGCGCATGGTGAGCTGCCCCAAACCGGGGAGCACGAAGTTCGCGGAATGGGCGAGGATCCAGGCGCCCTGGAGGGCCAGGACCCGCGCGGCCTCCGGGAACATGTGGTCGTAGCAGATCAGGAGCCCCAGGGGGATGCCGCGCACCCGCACCACTTCAAACGGCCGATCGCCCGGGGCGAAGAAGTGTTTTTCCCGAAAGAAGAGGTGGGCCTTGCGGTAAACGGTGATCAGGCCCTCCGGGCCCAAAAGGGCCGCGCTGTTGTAGAACCTTTCCCCCGCGCGCTCGGCAAAGCCCAGGACGAAGTAGGTGTTCCGCTCCCGCGCCAGGCGCACCATCCTCTCCAGGGTCGGCCCGCCGGACGCCGTCTCCGCCAGCTCCCCAAGCTCCTCCTCCTTGGTGAACTGGTAGCCCGTGGTGCAGAGCTCGGGAAGGACCCAGAGATCCGCCTCCTTCTCGTCGAGGAGCTCCACGATCCTCCTCAGGTTCCTTTCCTTTTCCCCGAAGACCGGGGCGAACTGCACGTAACCCACGCGCATGGCGCCTAGCTTCGCGGGGCGGGTCCCTACGGCCAAGGACATATGAGCCCTCCCGGGGCCCCCGGTAGGATTTTGGGCCATGCCGATCCGGGTGGGCGAGGAGCGGTTTGCGGAGCTTGTGAGGGAAGCGCTGAACGAGCTTCCCCCGGAGTTCCGCCGTTATCTCCAGGGCTTGGAGGTGCGGGTGGAGGACTACCCCGACGACGAGCTCATGCGGGAGTGGGGGCTCAAGCCCCCCAATTACCCGTTCGGCATGTACGAGGGACCAAGCCTTCTTGAGGCCGATGACCCCCGGGACTTCCCGGGCGTGATCGTGCTGTACCGCCGTCCCCTGGAGGAGTGGTGCGGAAGCGAGGAGGAGCTCAGGGACCAGATCCGGCGCACCGTGTTCCATGAACTGGCTCACCGCTTTGGTTTTTCCGACGAGGGGATGGTGGAGGAGCTTCGGGCCGGGGCGGGGTTCACCTGGCCGGAGGAGGAGCGGAAGAAGGAAGCGCAACGGTATTTGGAGCAAGCTCGGCATGATCTGGCCGCGGCTCAGGTCCTTTGGGAAAAGGGGTTCGCCGACTGGGCGTTAGGGGTCGCGCTCGGTGCGGCTTGGCGGGCCCTCGTGGGGTTCCTCGTGGCGAAGGGCGAGGACCCCGAGATCGTGGCGGCCGCGGGCCTGGCCGAGCTTCTTGCGCGGGCGGCCCGGCTCGACCGGCGGTTTGCCCGATTCCGGGAGCTTGGCCGCTTGGACCGGGTGAGCACGGACATGGGCGACCCCGGGGTGGATCCGCCCTGCCGCAGGGTGCGGGAAAAGGAGGCCCGGGCGGCCGTGCGTCTGGCCACGGAGCTTGGGAGCCTCATCGGAGGGGGCGAGGATGGAGCGGTTTGAGACGGAGGTGGCGGGAACCCGCCTGGTCCTGGTGCAGGGGGACATCACCAAGCAAGAGGTGGAGGCCATCGTGAACGCGGCCAACCCCGACCTCACCCCGGGCGGCGGGGTCTCCGGGGCCATCCACCGGGCCGGCGGCCCCCTGGTGACGGAGGCCGCCGCCCGTATCCGCCAAGAACGGGGGCGTCTCCCCACCGGGGAGGCCGTGCTCACCCCCGGCGGAAACCTCCCGGCCAAGTTCGTCATCCACACCGTGGGCCCGGTGTGGCAGGGCGGGGCCAAGGGCGAGCCCGCGCTTTTGGCCAAGGCTTACCGGTCCTGCCTCATCCTGGCCGTGGAAAAGGGCCTCCGAACGATCGCGTTTCCCAGCATCTCCACCGGCGCCTACGGCTATCCCGTGGATCAGGCCGCGGAGGTGGCCCTGCGGACCGTGCGGGATTTCCTGCGGGAGAATCCGGGAAAGCTCCAGGAGGTTCGGTTCGTCCTCTTTTCCGTCCCCGATTTTCAGGCGTACCGGGCGGCCTGGGAGCGCGTGAAAGGTCTATAATCTGGACTCTATGGTGCGCGAGGGAAAGCCCAGGGACACCGTGCACGCCATCTTTCCGGACGGCCGCATCTTTGAGGGTCCGGTGGGAACGAAGCTTGAGGAGTTCGTGACCGCGGCCTACCCGGACCCCACGGTGCCGGCGGTGGCCGCCCTCGTGGACGGGGAGCTCAGGGAGCTTTCGGAGCCCCTGCGTCGCGACGCCGAGGTCCGCCCCCTCTTCCTCACGGACTCCGAGGGGATTCGGATCTACACCCGCTCCCTGAGCTTCCTTTTGGCCGCGGCCGCGGCGGAACTCTTCCCCGAGGCCCGCCTCATCATCGACCACTCCGTGCCCTTCGGCGGCTACTACTGCCGGGTGGCCGGCCGCCCGCCCTTCACCCAGGAGGAGCTGGCCCGCCTGGAGGGCCTCATGCGCACGTGGGTGGAGGAGGATCGGCCCATCGAGAAGGAGGTTCTCCCCACCGCGGAGGCCGCGCGGATCCTCGCGGATCGGGGCTTGGCCCCGAAAGCCCAGCTCATTGCCGCCCTGAACTCCGGGACCGTTCCCCTCTATCGGCTGGGCGCCTTCCAGGATTATCCCTTCGGCCCCATGGTCCCCTCCGCCGGACACCTCCGGTACTTCCGCCTCCATCCCTACCACGATGGGTTCATCCTGCAGTTCCCGCGGCGGGAGCGGCCCACGGAGCTTGGGCCCGTGGAGGATTACCACGCCCTTTGGCAGGTGTTCGAGGAGTACGGGCGCTGGCTGGAGCTCCTTGGGGTCTACGATGTGCCCACGATGAACGAGACGATCCGCACGGGCCGCATCACCGAGATCATCCTTGTTTCCGAGGCCCTGCACGAGCAGAGGATTGCCCAGATCGCCCAGGCCATTGCCCAGCGCGGCCCCAAGATCGTGCTCATCGCCGGCCCCTCCTCTTCCGGAAAGACCACGTTCACCAAGCGCCTGGCCATCCAGCTTTTGGCCTTGGGCCTCCGTCCGTATCCCATCTCGCTGGATGACTACTTCCTCCCCCGGGAGGAGATGGCCCGCCGGGGCCTCACCGATTTCGACGACATCTCCGCCGTGGACCTCCCCCTCTTCCACGCCCAGATGGAGGAGCTCCTCTCCGGAAGGGCCGTGACCCTTCCCTATTTCGATTTCCCCACCGGGCAGCGCAAGCAGGGCCTCACCCTGAAGCTCGATGAGGATGCCCTCCTCCTCGTGGAGGGCCTCCACTGCCTGAACCCTGCGGTCTTGCCCCGCGACTTCGGAGCCCAGGTGTTCCGCATCTACGTCTCCGCCCTGACCCAGCTCAACGTGGACGACCACGTACGCATCTCCACCACCGATACGCGCCTCATCCGCCGCATTGTGCGGGACGCGGCCTTTCGCGGTTACGACGCGGAGAAAACCCTGGCCCTTTGGGGCAACGTGCGCCGCGGGGAAAAACGCTTCGTCTTCCCCTACCAGGGCAAGGCCGATGTGATGTTCAACTCCGCTCTAGTGTACGAGTGGAACGTGCTTCGGACGCGGGCGGAGCCCCTGCTTTTGCAGGTGCGGCACCCGCGGCTGCGCCTGGAGGCGGAAAGGCTTCTTGGGATCCTTCGGCTTTTCACCCCCTACCCGGGCGAGGAGGTGCCCGCCACCTCCATCCTCCGGGAGTTCATCGGGGGCGGGATCCTCGCGGGCTACTATCCAAGCCCGTTCGAGCGGGCCACCTGGAGGCGCGGATGAGCGCGTTTGATCAAAGGTTTCGGCGGATCGAGCCCTGGGTGGGTTTTGCGGAGGTCCAGAAACAGCTTGGGCGGGATGGGGCGTTCTTGGTGTCCGTGGATCCCCAGGGCCGGCCCAACGCCATGACCATCGGATGGGCCCTCCTGGGCACGGCCTGGTATCAACCGCTTCTCCTTGTCCTGGTGCGGCCCTCCCGCTACACCCACGCCTGCCTCCTTCACGCGGGCGCGTTCACCGTGAACGTCCCCATGGGGACCATGGGGAAGGAGTTGGAGTTCTGCGGGGAGAAATCCGGTCGCGACGTGGACAAGTTCAAGGAGCTTGGCCTCCGCTGGGAAAAGGGGCGGGAGGTGGACGTTCCCGTGCTCACCGATTGCGATCTTCTCTATGAATGTCGGGTGGTGGCGCGCGTGGACCTCCGGCCCGAGGACATCCTCTCCCCGGAGGTGCGCGGCCGCTTTTACCCCCAAGGGAACCTACACACCCTCTTCTTTGGGGAGATCAAGGCGGCTTGGCGGGCCCGCAAGTAGCCGCAGGGCCTCCGCCACCCCCTCGGCGATCCTGAGGGATCGCGTGGAGATCTTGCAGGGAAGCGCAGGATCCCGCCGGGGATCGATCTCCGCCACCTTCATCCCTGGATGTACCTCCACCCCGGAGTGGACAAGGCCGCGAATCACCCCGGAGATCGGCGCATGAAGAACGGCGTTGTCGATGCGGGCCACAGGATCGCCCTCCTCCACGAGGTCCCCGATCTCCCGCAACGTCTCAAGGACACCGCCCTGCGGTGCCCGGATCACCCGCTCCTCTGCGAAGCCCTCGATGCGGCAGGGCCGGTGGGTGGGCGGAAGGGGGCCACCTTGGAGGTACACCCGGCCAAGCTCAGGGCCTTCCCAGGTCTCCACGGCGGCATGGCAGTCCACCCCGGCGGTGAACCCCGGCCCAAGCCCGATCACCACCGGCGCCTCTTCCTTCCGCGTCCCCAGGTTCCTTTTGGCCATACGGGCGTCCACGAGCACCGCAGGTTTCAGCCGGGTTAGGGCATCGCCCTCCGGGGCCAGCACGGCCACCCAGCCCCCGCGCGCCAGGTCCCGCGCCTCCTCCGGGGCGCGGGCGAGCCGCGCGCGCACCCCCTCCACTGCCCACTCCCCGCGGTACACGGCCTCGGCAAAGGAGGCGAAGCGGCGCAGCGTCGTGGGCTTGGGGAGCTCGCTGTAGACGAGGGCGAAACCCAAGGAGCGCAAAAGGAGCCCCACCGCGGTGCCCACGTCGCCCGCACCCCGGATGAACGCGAGCCTCAGCTCTGCCACGGGATGAACTGGCCTCGTCCGGGCTGGGCCAGGATCTCGCCGTCCCGGTACACCCACTCCCCGCGGGAAAGCACCCCCACCACGCGCCCCTGAACCTCAAGCCCCTCGTAGGGCGAGAAGTCCGTGTTCATGTGGAGGTTCTGGGCGCGGAGGGTCCAGCGCGCCTTCGGGTCGAGGAGGACGAGGTCCGCGTCGGCGCCGGGACGGAGCGTCCCCTTCCTGGGCCAGAGGCCGAAGGCCCGCGCGGGGCCCTCGCAGGCGTACCCCACGAGCTGCCCGAGCGTCAGGCGCCCCTTGGCCACACCCTCGCTGTGAAGAAGCACCAGAAGCGTCTCCACTCCAGGGAGGCCCGAGGGCAAGCGACCGGGTTCGTCCCGGTACGGATCCTTTTGGGCGCGCGAAAAGGGACAGTGGTCGGTGGCCACAGCCCGCAGGAGCCCCCGGCGAAGGGCTTCCCACAGGGCCTCGCGATCGCGGGGCTCCCGCAAGGGCGGAGTCACGGAAAAAAGGTGCCCGTCGGGGCGCTCGTACACGGACTGGTCCAAAAGGAGGTAGTGGGGGCAGGTCTCGCCCACGATGGGCGCGCCCTGGCGCTGGGCCCAGCGCAGGGCCCCAAGGCCCAGGGCCGAGGAGATGTGGGCAATGTACGTGGAGCAGCCGGTCTCCCTGGCGAGAACCCCCACCTCCAGGATGGCCGTCTCCTCGCTTGCGGCAGGCCGGGCCCAGGGAAACGGACCCTTTTTAGGCTCCACAAGCTCATCGGCCTCGGCGTGGACCATGGCCACGCCGCCGATCTCCCGAATGGTCTCCATGGCCGCCCGGAGGGTCCGCAGGTCCGTGCGCCGCCCCGAGTCGGAATAGGCCAAGTAGAACTTGAAGGAGCGGAGGCCCAACTCCGCGCACGCCCGGATCTCCTTGGCGCGCTCAGGGGTCCAGCCGATCATCTCCACGTGGAGGGCGTAATCGGCCACGCTGGGCTGGGCCTCCTTGAGGCGGGCCTCCACGGCCTCCGGAAGCGCCAGGTCGGGTCGGCCCACGGTGAAATCCACGAAGGTCGTGACCCCGCCGGCCAGAGCCGCTTGGGACCCCGAGAGGAAATCGTCGGCGGAGCGCGTCCCGGCCACGGGAAGGGCGAAATGCACGTGGGCGTCCACGGCTCCAGGAAGGATCAGAAGCCCCTTGGCGTTCTCTCGGCGGGCGCGCCGCCCACCCCGGGGGCCCACGCGCACGATGCGTCCGTCCCGGATGCGCACCGCCGCCGGGCCCACCCTGCGCCGCGTCACCACCGTGCCCCCCTCTAGAATCAGCTCGGCCATGCTCGTCAGGAGCTTATCCCGCCCCGGGCAAAAGGCCCAGACTTCGGCATAATGGTCACGATGGCAAAGGCTTTCCTCCTCGATCTTTCCTTGGAGGAGCTTGCTGCGGAGCTTCGGGCCTGGGGCGAGCCAGCCTACCGCGCCCGCCAGGTGTGGGAGTGGGTCTGGCGCCACCTCTGTTTGGACTTCGGCGCCATGACCAACCTGTCCTTGCCCCTGCGGGAGGCCCTGGCCGAGCGTTTCCGGCTCGCCCTTCCCCCCGTCCTGGCCCGCGAGCAGGATGAGGAAGGGACGGAAAAGGTTCTCCTTGGGCTGGAGGATGGGACGAGCGTGGAGGCCGTGCTCATCCCCGAGGAGGACCGGCGGACGGTGTGCATCTCCACCCAGGTGGGGTGTCCGGTGGGCTGCGCCTTTTGCGCCACCGGACAAATGGGGTTTGTGCGGAACCTCACGGCCGGCGAGATCGCCGCCCAGGTCCTGCACTTCGCCCGAATCCTCAGGGAGAAGGGGGAGCGGGTGAGCCACGTGGTGGTCATGGGGATGGGCGAGCCCCTCCTCAACCACGAGGCCACCCTCAAGGCCTTGCGGAACCTCAACGATCCCCGGGGGTTCGCTCTCGGGGCTCGGCGGATCACGCTCTCCACCGTGGGGGTGGTGCCGGGGATCCTGCGCCTGGCCCAGGAGGGGCGGCAGTTCAATTTGGCCATCTCCCTTCACGCGCCCGACGAAAAATTGCGGCGGAAGCTGGTGCCGATGAGCGCACGTTGGCCGCTCTCCGAGGTCCTGCGGGCGGCCGATGCCTACGCTTTGGCCACCGGGCGCCGCGTCACTTACGAATACGTGCTCCTTTCCGGTGTGAACGATGGGCTTGTGCACGCGCGGGCCCTGGCCAAGCTCCTGCGCGGCCGCCTGGCCCACGTGAACCTCATCCCCTTCAACCCCGCGCCCGGGCTCCCCTTCGAGCGCCCTTCCGCTGGCCAGATCGAGCTCTTCCGACGGGAGCTCCTGGCCCAGGGGATCGACGTCACGGTGCGGCGCTCTCGGGGGATTCGCATCCAAGCGGCCTGCGGACAGCTGCGCTCCCGCCACTTGCACGGGGTTCCCCGCGCTTAGGGTTAATCCGGCAAAGTTTGTGGTCATTTTGTCCTAGCGGCTTTTCCGCTTGACAGCTTGGCCATGTTCACGTTACCATGTCCGTTGCGGTAAGGGGGCGAAGATGCTTTTAGGGACGCGGCTAGGTTACGGAGTTCGTGCCCTCTATGAGCTCGCGCTGAGCCCGGAGCGCCGCGGGGCCGTGCGGGATCTGGCGCAGCAGTGCGGCACGACCGAAGCGGTTTTGCGTCGCATCCTTTTGGACCTGCGCGCGGCGGGGTATCTGGAGGCCCAAAAGGGCCGGATGGGCGGGTTCCGCCTGATCAAGGATCCGCAAGCCATAAAGATCGCTGATGTGGCCAAGGTTTTGGAGCGTGAACCCGCCCTGGCCTTGGGCGGCCTGCGCCGGGATGCCCTGCGCCTGGAACCGGATTGCCCAACCTTTCCTTTTTGGCAGGCGCTCGAGGAGAAGTTCCTTGGGGAGTTGGCCCAGGCCACTTTGGCCGACGTGATCGCCCTGGCGGGCGCGGCGGAGCGGCCGCCAGCTCCGCCGCGGGGCCAAGCCCAGGCCAAGCGCGCCCGCCGCACCGCAAGAAAACCCCGGGCTAAAGGACGCACGCGCCGCTCACGCCGGTGAGTTTTGGAGGGCGCGCCGCAGGGCGCGCAGGGGCAAAAGCGCGCAGTTCAAGCGCGTTTGGATGACCCCGCCCAAAGCGGAGAGAAGCTCCTCATCCCCCATTGTGCGGAGTTCCTCAAGCGTCCGGCCCTTCACGAGCTCCGTGAGGAGGGAGGCGGCGGCCTGGGAGATGGCGCAGCCTTCGCCATCGAAGCGCACGTCCGTCACCTTCCCCTCCGCCACCTTCAGCTCCAGCCGCACCGCGTCGCCGCAAAGGGGGTTGACCTCCACCCCCACGAGATCCGGGTCCGCGAGCCGACCCTTGTTGCGCGGGTTGCGCCAATGGTCAAGGATCACCTCCTCGTAGGGGCTCATCGCAGGGCCTCCCAGGCTCGGTCCAGCGCGGCGAGGAAAGCTTCCACCTCCTCCCCCGTGTTGTACAGATAGAACGAGGCCCGGCAGGAGGCGGATAGGCCCAAGCGGCGGTGGAGGGGCTGGGCGCAATGGTGCCCAGCACGGATGCAAATCCCTTCCTGATCCAAAAGGGTGGCCACGTCGTGGGGATGGACCCCCTTGAGGTTGAAGGCCACCAAGGCCCCGCGTTTCTCCGGATCCCTTGGACCGTAAACCTCCGCGTAGGGGCGAGAGAGGAGGCCCTCCAGGGCCTGGGCGGTGAGGGCCCTTCCGTGGGCCTGGATTGCGGCCATCCCCAGGTTCTCCAGGTACTCCACGGCGGCGCCGAGGGCCACGGCTTGGGCGATGGGCGGCGTGCCGGCCTCAAACCGCGCCGGCGGATCCGCCCAGGTGGCCCGCTCGATCCATACCTCCCGGATCATCTCCCCGCCGGTGAGGAGGGGCGGCCACGCCCCAAGGAGCTCGGCCCGCGCCCAAAGCACCCCGATCCCCGTGGGCCCCAGCATCTTGTGCCCGGAGAACGCGAGCACGTCCGCGCCAAGTTCCCCCACGCGCACGGGCATGTGGGGCACGGACTGCGCCGCGTCCACCACCACCACCGCGCCCACCCGGTGCGCCTCCTCCGCGAGGAGGGGGATGGGGTTGATCGTGCCCAGAACGTTGGACACGTGGGCCACGGCCACCACCTTGGTGCGGCCGTCCAGAAGGCGGCGCAAGGCCCCAAGGTCGAGCTCCCCTTCCGCGGTGATCGGAATGGCCAAAAGCTCTGCGCCCCTGCGGCGCGCCACTTCCTGCCAGGGCAGGAGGTTCGCATGGTGCTCCATCTCCGTGACCAGGATGCGGTCCCCTGGGGAAAGGCGGGTTTCCCCCAGGGCCCAGGCGGCGAGGTTCAGGGCCTCGGTGGTGCCCCGGGTGAACACGATCTCCTCGGGTTTGGCGCCCAGGAACTCGGCCACCCTCCTGCGCGCAGCCTCGTAGAGCTCGGTGGCCTCATGGGCCAAGAGGTAGATCCCTCGGCGCACGTTGGCGTTGTGCTCCCGATAGAAGCGGGCTTCGGCCTCCAGAACCTGGACGGGCTTTTGACTCGTGGCCGCGGAATCCAGGTAGACCAGGGGCCGTCCGTTCTCCAGGCGGCCGAGAATGGGAAAGTCCCCGCGGATTTTGGCCACGTCGATCACGCCACAGCCTCCGCGAAGCTCATCTCCAAAAGCCTGCGCAGCTCCAGCGCGTACTCCCAGGGGATCTCCTGAAGGATGGGGGAGACGAAGCCGTTCACGATGAGGCTTAGGGCCTGAGCCTCGTCCAGCCCCCGGGACATGAGGTAGAAAAGCTGCTCCTGGGAAACGCGGCCCACGGTGGCCTCGTGGCCCAGCTCCACCTCCTCGTTCTCGGCGCGGATGATGGGGATCGTCTCCGTGCGCGCCTCCGGGGAGAGGAGGAGGGTGGAGCACTCCATGTGGCCCTTGGCACGGCGCGCCTCCGGGGCCACCTGGATGGTCCCGCGGAAGACGCTGGTGGCCCGGCCCTGCACCACCGAGCGCGAAACCAGCCGGGAGGAGGTTTCCGGCGCGCGATGGATGGCCCGCGCCCCCGTGTCCAGCCACATCCCCTCTTGGGCGAAGGTGAAGGAGAGGTTTTCCGTGCGGGCCCCGGGCCCCAGGAGCACGGTGGTGGGATAAAGCATGGTGACCCGGCTGCCGAGCGAGCCGGAAACCCAGTCCACTCGGGCCTCGGCATAGGCCCAGGCCCGCTTGTTGTTGAGGTTGTACACGTTCTTGGACCAGTTCTGGATGGTGGTGAAGCGCACGCGCGCCCCCTCTTTGGCCACGATCTCCACCATCCCCGAATGGAGGCTCATGCGGCTGTAGCGAGGGGCAGAGCAGCCCTCGATGTAATGGAGCGAGCTTCCGCGTTCCGCGATGATGAGGGTGTGTTCGAACTGTCCCACCCCCTCCGTCTGCATGCGGTAGTAGGCCTGAAGGGGGATCTCCACTTCCACCCCCTCGGGGACCCAAATGAACGTGCCGCCGCTCCACACCGCGCCGTGCAGGGCCGCAAACTTGTTGTCCTCCGGGGGGATGACCTTCATGAAGTACTCCTGGACCCAGGGGTACTCCCGCACGGCCTCCTCCATGCTCATGAAGATCACGCCTTTGGCCCGGAGCTCCCGCAGGAGCGAGCGGTAGACCTCTTCGGAGTCCACCTGGGCCCGCAAGCCCCCGAGGGCGCGCTGTTCCGCTTCCGGAAGACCCAGGGCTTGGAACGTGCGGCGGATGTCCTCCGGAAGGTCCTCCAGGCGTTCCACCGGCGCCACAGGTCGGGCGTAGTAGGTCAGGTCCCCCAAGTCCAAGGCGGAGAGGTCTGGGCCAAACCGCGGCAGGGGAAGGCGCTCGAAGATCTCCAAGCACCGGAGCCGGTGCTCCCGCATCCATGCGGGCTCGTCCTTCTCCCAGGAGAGCTGCTCCACGAAGGCTTTCGAAAGCCGAGCGGCCACCCTGTTCATCGTCGCACCCCTTCGAATCCCTCCCTGCTGATCCTCTCCGCGAGCTCGGGGCCTCCCCAGCCGGCGATGCGCCCGTCCAGGAGGACGAAGACCTTGGATGGGGGCACATGCTCCAGAAGCCGGGGGTAGTGGGTGATGATGAGAACAGCGGTTCCGGCTTCGGCCATCTCCCGGATAACCTCGGCGATGAGCCGAAGGGCGTCCACATCCACCCCGGAATCGGGTTCATCCAGAAGGGCCACCCTTGGGCGCAGGAGGTACAGCTGGAGGAGCTCGGCGCGCTTCTTCTCCCCTCCGGAGAACCCCACGTGAAGCTCGCGCTCGCGGAACTCCGTGAGATGCAAGCGTTCCAGCGCCTGGGGAAAGGCTTTTTGGAACTCGCAGAATCCCTGGCCGCGGGCCGCACAGGCCAGCCGAAGGAACTCCCGCAGCTTCACCCCTTCCACCTCCGGGGGATGCTGAAAGGCCACGAACAGCCCGGCCCGGGCGCGTTCATGGGGGGGGAGGGAAAGGAGGTCCTGTCCGTCCAGAAGGGCTTGGCCGCGCACCACCTCGTAGGCAGGGTGTCCGGCCAGGGCCAAAGCCAACGTGCTCTTCCCCGAGCCGTTAGGCCCCATAAGGGCATGGATGACCCCGGAGCTGAGCTCCAGATCCACCCCCTGGAGGACAACCTTGTCCCCCACGCGCACATGGAGGTCGCGCACGGCCAGGGCGGTCATGACCAAAAATCGTACCCAAAGGTCCGATTCACCGCAACCGGCTATACTCGCGGGCCATGGACGTCGTCATCGGCTTGGAGATCCATGTGCAACTCCTCACGCGCACCAAGCTCTTTTGTTCCTGCCGGGCCGACTACTTCGCGGCCCCGCCCAACACCCTCACCTGTCCGGTTTGTCTTGGACTTCCTGGAGCCCTCCCCGTTCTGAACAAAAAGGCTGTGGAGCTCGCGTTGCGCGTGGCCCTGGCCCTGGGCGCCGAGGTCCAAGAGGTCTCCCAGTTCGACCGCAAGAACTACTTCTATCCGGACCTGCCCAAGGGCTACCAGATCACCCAGCGGGCGGTCCCCCTGGCCCGGGGCGGTGCCCTCACCTTCCGCCTCGCCGGCCAGGAGAGGACCGTGCGCGTAAGGGAGCTGCACCTGGAGGAGGACGCGGGCAAGCTCATCCACACGGAGCGAGGAACGCTCATTGATTTCAACCGCTGCGGGGTGCCCCTCGTGGAGATCGTGACCGAGCCGGACCTCCGCTCGCCCCAGGAGGCCCGAGAGTTCCTGCGCGCCTTGCGCACGCTCCTGCGGCACCTCCGCGTCTCCACTGCGGACATGGAGAAGGGCGAGCTTCGCTGCGACGCGAACATCTCCGTGAGCGTGGACGGCCGGCCCGGCACGAAGACGGAGATCAAGAACCTCAACTCCTTCAAGGCGGTGGAGCGGGCCCTCCAGGCCGCGGCCGAGCACCAGCGCGCGCTCCTTTCCCGCGGGGAACGCGTGGAACAGGTGACCTTCGGCTGGGACGAGGGCCGGGAGGAGCTCCTCCTTCAGCGCACCAAAGAGGAGGCCCACGATTATCGGTACTTTCCCGATCCCGACCTTGTGCCGCTTGTGGTGGACGCCATGTGGTTAGCCCAAGTCCAGGCGGCGATGCCCGAGCCCCCCTGGGAGCGGGAGGCGCGGTGGATCCGGGCGTTCGGCCTGAACCCCTCCGAGGCGGAGGCACTGCTTGTGGACCCTGTGCGCGCCGATTATTTTGAGGAGGTGGCTCGGGCTGTTCCCAATCCCAAGGCGGCGGCCGGCTGGGTCCTCGCGGAGCTGGGGCAGTACTGGACCGGGGACGAGCCCCCCCTGCCCGCGGCGGACCTCGTGGCCCTCATCCGCGCCGTGGAGGAGGGCCGCATCACCCGCCCCCAGGCCAAGGAGATCCTGGAGAAGGCCGTGCTTGAGAGGACCTCCGTTCCTGTGCTCCTTTCCGCGGCGGGAGGCGTCGTGCGCGACGAGGAGGCCCTGCGCGCGCTCGCGGAGGAGGTCCTGCGGGAGAACCCCCAGGCGGTGGCCGACTACCGGGCGGGCCGCACCCAGGCCTTGGGATTCCTCGTGGGCCAGGCCCTGCGAAAGGCCCAGGGCCGGGCCGATCCCAAACGCCTGGCCCACGTCCTCCAGACCCTCCTCAGCGGAGGATGACGAGGTTTTCGGGCTCAGAAAGCAGGATCTCCGGAACCCCTTGGTAGAGGCGGATCTCCCCGAGGGCGCGGACGCGCACCCCAACCAAGTTCGTCCAGAAGCGCGCGCCGAAAGCCGCTTCGAATTTGCCCACGTGGCGGGCGGGGATGAACAGGGTGAACCGGCCCGGATCGGGGTAAGGCTTCCCCAGGTTCAGGAAGACATCCCCGCCGCGGCTCGTGCCCACGCCCGCCACGGGTCCTTCCACGCAGGCCGTGGTCCCCACATATCTTCCGGCCTCGTTCCAGGCGTACGTGGTCGGACAGGCCAGGGTGGGGGAAGCCAAAGGTACCCTGTCCACGTAGGCCAAAAGGGCGTTGTACCGTTCCGCTCCCGGGAGGGGAACGAACCCCGCAAGGGGACTGGCGATCAAGACGGCGTTCACGAAGAGGTGGCCGTCAGCGTCAAGAAAAACGTAGGCCCAAAGCTTCCCATCCTCCCAGGTCTTTTTGTCCTCGAACTCGAGGTAAACCCTCCGCCCTTCCACGAGCAGCGCGTTCAGCGACCGCAGCTTTTCCGCGTCTTGGGGGGCAAGGGGGAGGCCCACCCCGATGTAGCGCACCGTGACCAAGCTCCCCGGTTGCACTCCTGCGGGAGCCGGTCCCGGTACGCTTTCGATGCGCACCTCCACCGTGGCTCCGTCCAAGACCCGGGTGACGAGCGCTGGAACCGAGGGCGCCCCGAAGGCCAGAAAGCCTGCCAGCATCGTCAAAATCAGGGTTTTCCTCACGTTTCCTCCTTCTTCACTGGGGCCCAAAGGGTAGCCGTTCGCTCGGGCTCCCGCCAGATCAGGGTAACACCGCGGTGGTGTAGAGGAACTCCGCGGGAAGAACCTTGCGGATCATGCCCGTCTGGAAAAGGAAGGCCACCATGGCTTCCCAGCGGGGATGGTCGTCGTGCCGGAGCCCCTGGGCGTAAAGGGGGAGGGTCACCGCAAAGCTCCGACGGTTGAGCTCGTCGTCGAGTTCAGGGAAGACGCGGACAAAGAGGCGAAAGGCTTCCTCAGGGTTCTCCTGGACGAACGCGAGCCCGCGGGCCACCGCCCGCAACACCGCCCGCACCTCCTCCGCCCGCTCCCTGAGGAGCTCCGGGTGGACCACGAAAAGGAGCTCGTACGTGTTGGGGACGCCGTAGTCCTCCTGAGGGAAGAACACGGGATCGTGCCCCAAAAGAGCAACGGCCAGGGGCTCGTAGTTGCGAAAGGCCCCGATGGCCTCCACCGCGCGGGTGAGCAACGCGGGCACGGTGCTCATGCCCGTGTACACGAGCTCGTACTCCCCGGGGGCCACGCCCACCACGGCCAGCATGGTCCGCCAAAGCACGGGCTCCAGGGGCTCCAGGGAGTAGCCGATGCGTTTCCCCCGCAAATCCCCAAGCTGAGCGACGCCATACTCCTTCAGGCTGAGGAGGCCTCCCAAGGCCCCGTCGATGAGGGCGGCCACAGCCACCAAGGGAAGGCCCTCGTCCACAGCGATGAGAAAGTTCATCTGGGGGGTCAAGCCCATCTCCACGGCGCGCGCGGCCACGAGTTTGGCCGGCGCGCTGGGGTCCGAGGGCACAAGGAGCTCCACCTCCACTCCCTCCGCCGCGAAGAACCCCAACTCTTGAGCCACGTAAAGGGGAACGTGGTTGGGGTTGGGGTAGAAGTCCAGGATCAGGCGGAGGGAGGCCTGCCCGCTGAGCCCAAGGAGCGCAACCAAGGCCAAGGCTTTCCAGGTGCGCATAGCGTTAATAATTTTAGCGGCGTCGGGGAAAAAGCCGCTCGAGGACGCCTAGAAGCCCAAAGAGGCCAACCCCAAGGAGGGTGAGGAGGAGGACGGCCGCGAAGACCCGGTCCATGCGCAACCGGGCGTTGGCCTGGATCATGAGGTAGCCCAGGCCGCGGCTGGCCCCCACCCATTCCCCGATCGTGGCCCCCACCAGGGCGAGGGTGGCGCCGACCCGAAGGCCAGAAAGCAAGAACGGAAGGGCGGCGGGAACGCGCACCAACCGCAGGAGCTTCCCTTCCCGCGCGCCCAAGGCCTGGAAAAACTCCAGGAGCTCAAGGGGGACGGAGCGCAGGCCATCGAGGAGGTTGATGGCCAAGGGGAAGAAGGTGATCATGGCGGCCACGGCCACCTTCGGCCAGATCCCGTAGCCGAACCAAAGGACCAGGAGGGGGGCCACGGCGAAGATGGGCACCACCTGGCTTCCCACGAGGAAGGGGGTCAAGGCCTGCCCTAGGGGCCGGATGTAGAAGGCCAAAAAGGCCACAACGATGCCCACCGCCGCGCCGATCCCCAGCCCCAACGCCACTTCCAAAAGGGTGACCGCCGCGTGGTCCAAAAGCAGGGGAAGATCCCGAATGAATGTGGTGAAAATCCGGCTGGGCGCGGGAAGAACGTACACAGGCAAGCGGAAAAGCCAACAACTCCCCTCCCAAAGGGCGAGGAGTCCGAGCACCAAGAGGGCGGCTTGCGCGTGCCTAGCCACTTTGTCCATGGGCCTGTTGGGCGAGGGCGGAAAGCACCTGAAGCCGCAGGGTTTGCACCTCGGGTGAGCCGCGCGGCCGCGGTCTGGGTGTAGCCGGGCGGATTTCCCGTAGGATCTGGGCAGGCCGCGGGCTCAACACCAAAACCCGGTCACAGAGGAGGAGGGCCTCCTCCACGTCATGGGTCACCAACACCACCGTGCGGGGGAAGAAGCGCAGGGCCTCCGCGAGCCAATCCTGGAGCGCGGCGCGGGTGAGGGCGTCCAGGGCTCCCAGGGGCTCGTCCAAAAGGAGGAGCTCCCGGCGGGCCAAAAAGGCGCGCAGGAGGGCCACGCGCTGGCGCATCCCCCCCGAAAGCTCGCGGGGAAAACTTCGCTCGAACCCGGAGAGGCCGAAGCGGGAAAAGAGCTCTAAAGCGGTCTTACGCGCCTGCGGCGATACGGGACCATCCACCTCCAACGCGGCCAGGACGTTTCCGAGCGCGGTGCGCCAGGGAAGAAGGGAGTCCCCTTGGGGGAGGTAAGCGACCTGCCCCCGCGGGGGCTTTCCCCGCACCCGCACCTCGCCGCGCTCCGGCCTGAGGAGCCCGGCGGCCACGCGCAAGACCGTGGTCTTCCCGCAGCCGGAAGGCCCGACCAGGCCCACGGCCTCCCCCAGGGCCACGGCGAGGGAGAAACCCCGTAGGACGGGGAAGGGGCCGTCCGGACGGGGAAAGCTCACATGGATTTCGCGGAGCACCAAAGCGTTTTTGGAGCTTTCGCCCTCAGCGGGGGGCCACGAAGTGTTCGCGGCAGCGGGGCTCATAGATCTCCAAGCCGCCGAGGAGGACCTCGGGTCCGGCCAGCGCGGGCTTCCCGCCCACCAGGCGCTGGGTGCGGGTGGCCGGCGCGCCGCACACCGTGCACACCGCCGTGAGCTTCACCACCTCGTCGGCCAGGGCCAAAAGCACGGGGATGGGGCCGAAGGGCTCGGCCCGGAAGTTCAGGTCCAGCCCAGCCACGATGACCCTCTTCCCTTGGGCCACGAGGTCCTCGCAGATCTCGGGGAACGAGGCCCCAAAGAAATGGGCTTCGTCGAAGGCGAAGACCTCCACGCTCGCGAGCTCCTCGGGGCTGAGATGCTCTTTGAACCCCGAAAGATCCAGGGACACCGGGAGGAGACGGCAGGGGAGACGTCTTCCGTTATGGGTGACCACCTCGGTGGCGGAGTAGCGCACGTCGATCTCGGGCTTGAAGAGGAGCACGGTTTTGCGAGCGATCCGCGCCCGCTCCACCCGACGCAAGAGCTCCTCGGTCTTCCCCGCGAACATGGGACCGGCGATGACTTCCAGCCTACCCCCCATCGTCCCCGCATTTTAGCCTCCCGTGGTGCTCTGGGGCTAGCAGGTAAGCTTGTTCCCCGCGCGGACCTTGGGTAAAGTCCCATGCCCAATGTCCGGCGTCAAGGGGACAACGGTGTACCGTGTCCGTCGGGCCCTGTGGGCCTCGACCATGTATACCCTGCTCCTTTTCACCGTGGTCATCACGGCTCTTCCCTTTTTTTGGATGATCACCACCTCGCTCAAGGAACGGGCAGCGGTGATGCGGATCCCGCCCCAATGGATCCCGAGCCCCGTGGTGTGGGGGAACTACGTGGAAGCCTGGAACTCCGCCCCGTTTGGCCGCTACTTCTTCAACTCCTTCTTCATCGCTGTGGCCACCACCGTGGGGGACGTGGCCACCAGCATCCCCGCCGGTTACGCCCTGGCCAAGATGGTGTTTTTGGGGCGTGGGCTGATCTTGGCCCTGCTCCTGGGGACCCTCATGATCCCCGGCCAGATGCTCCTTGTGCCCACGTTCATCTTGGTGAACCGCATCGGTTGGTACAACACGTACCAGGTGCTCATCATCCCCTGGACGGCCGGGGTGTTCGGGATGTTCCTCCTCCGGCAGTTCTTCAAAACCGTCCCCGATGAGCTTTGGGACTCCGCGCGCATCGACGGCTGCTCGCGCCTTCGCTACATGTTCCAGATCGCCGTGCCCCTGGTGCGGCCGGGCATTGCCACCGTGGCGCTCCTCAAGTTCGTGGCCTCGTGGAACGCGTTCCTCTGGGTCATCGTCATGACGGATCGGGTGGACCTACGAACCGTGCCGGTGGGGCTGCGCTTTTTGCAGATGGAGATGGGCGACTTCCACCATCTCCTCATGGCCGCAGCCACCATGGCCATGGTGCCGATCCTCCTCCTCTTCCTCTTCGCCCAAAAACAGTTCATCCAGGGAATCGCCCGCACGGGGCTGAAGTAGGAGGTGAGGGGGAAACGAGGACGAACAGTGCAGGGGGAAAACCCAAAGCGAGGCCAAATCAAGGAGGTGGCACATGCGTACGTTGGTGTTGGCGGTGCTGATCCTAGGGTTGGGCCTGGGAACGCTGGGCCAGCAGGTGACCATCACCTTCTGGCACGCCATGGGCCGGGCCCACGGGCCGTTCCTGGAGCGGCTGGTGCAGAAGTTCATGGAGGAGAATCCGGACGTCCGGGTGGACCTGGTCTACCAAGGCGGTTACGGCGCGCTCCAGCAGAAGCTTGTGGCCGCGGTGGCCGCGGGGAACCCCCCCACCTTGGCCCAGCAGTACGAGAACTGGACGGTGACCTGGCTCGACGCCCTGGTGGACCTGGACCTCTTCCTCTCCGAGGAGGTGCTCGCGGACATCCATCCCGCGTTTCTCCAGTACTTCGAGGGGCGACTGGTCACCGTGCCCTTCAACAAGTCCGTGATCGTCCTCGTGTACCGGCCGGACCTGGTGCCCCAGCCGCCCCGGACTTGGGCGGAGTTCCTGGCGGTGGTGGAGGCGTTCGGCAAGGACGAGGGCGCCCGCCGCTACGCCACGGGCTTCCGGCCCCCGAACCCCGAGATGTTCCTCACCCTCCTCCGGCAGGCCGGGGGGGACCTCCTCTCCGAGGACTGGAAGGAGGTCCGCCTGAACGACGCCGCGGGGCTGGAGGCCGCGGAGTTCGCGGCCAAGCTCGCCCGGTATGCCCTGGTCCAGGGGGCGTACATCAACATGGCCATGGCCGAGGGGGTGGACATCGCCCTGTGGCTGGATAGCTCGGCGGGCTGGCCCTACAACGTGGACGCCGCGCGGCAGCGGGGCGTGCCCATCGCCGTGGCCCCCGTGCCCTGCCATAGGACCTGCCAGTCCATGATCCAGGGGACAAACCTCGCCATCTTCTCCATGAACCAGACGCTCGCGCAGATCCGGGCCGCGGCCCGGCTCATCGAGTTCCTCCTCCGGCCCGATAACGTCCTGTACTGGGCGGAGAACACGGGCTACCTCCCCGTGACCTGGAGCGCCATCAACTCTCCTCATTGGCAGGCCCGCGCGGCCACGGATCCCATCGCCAAGGCCGCCACGGAGCAGCTCCTCGCGGGGGCCTTCCAGCAGCTTTTGCACCCGCGCTACATGGATATGCGCAACCTCCTCATCACCTACTGGGAACTCCTCCTCACCGGTGAGCTCGGCCCCAAGGAGTTCGTGGACGCCCTCGCGGCGGAGATCGCCGCCCTGATCGCGGAGTGAAGGGAACGGGGGGAGGGGGGGTTCCCCCTCCCCCTTTTCGTCCATGATCCGGCGCATCCCCGCGGAGTGGAAGAGCAAACGCTTCTGGAAGGAGACGGTGGAGGCCTACCTCTACCTCCTCCCCACCCTGGCCGTGTTGGGCCTGTTCACGTTCTACCCCTTCGTGAACGCCTTCCTCTACAGCGCCTACGATATCGGGACCCGCACGGTTCCCGGGGAGGCCATCCTCGTGGTGACCGCGGACGTGGAGGATTGGGTTAGCCTCCTCCGCCGCGGGCGCGTGCCCGACCCCCTTTCCACGTTCTTGGCCGGAAAGTATGGGTTGGACCCCCAGGACCTCTGGGTACGGCTGCGCCAAGCGGACCGCTGGGTCCTCCGGGACGAGGGGGCACACCGGGAGTTCGTGGTCCTCCGGGAGGGCTCGCACCTCACCGTGCGGCCGGCGGTGACCCGCTGGGACCTCCGCCCCGTGGGATGGGCGAACTTCCAGACGGTGTTCGCCGATCGGGATTTCCACAAGTCGCTCATCAACACCACGATCTACGTGGCGGTGAGCGTTCCCGTCACCCTATTCTTGGCCCTTCTTTTGGCCACGGTCCTGAACCAGGCCGTGCGAGGGCGGGCCCTGTTCCGCACCGCCAACTTCCTCCCCTACATCACGCCCTGGGTGGCGGTGGCCATGGTGTTCCGCTGGATCTACAACCGGGATATTGGTCTTTTGAATTACCTGCTTTCCAGCTTTGCCGGCCTGTTTGGCGTCCAGATGAGCGTTTTGGACTGGCTGAACGATCCGCGCCTGGCCATGCCGGCCCTCATCCTCATGCAGGTGTGGCGCTTCACCGGATACCAGGCCCTGATCCTCTTGGCGGGCATGCAGGGGATCGACCGGGAGTACTACGAGGCGGCCCGGGTGGACGGGGCGAGCTCCTTCCAAACCTGGCGCAAGATCACCGTGCCCCTCCTCACCCCCCAGATCTTCTTCCTCCTCATCATCTCCCTCATCGGTTCGTTTCGGATCTTCGAGGAGGTGATGATCCTGTTCATGGGGTCCGGCCCCCAGAACTCCGCCCTGACCATGGTCTACTACATCTTCCGCAAGGCCTTCGAGTCCGGGCAGTACGGGCCGGCCTCCGCCGCCTCCGTGATCCTTTTCGCCATCATCTTCGTCCTTTCGCTCTTCCAGCTCACCGTGGTCCAGCGCCGGGTGCATTACGAGCGCTGAGGGAGGAAAGGATGCGTATAGCCGTGTTGATCGTGGCGTTGGGGTTCCTTGCCCTGGCGGGGTTCGGGGCGCCCCCGGAGGGGGCCCTGCCGGCGCGCATCACCCGCTGGCTGGACGGCGACACCTGCGACCTCCGCTTCACCGGCCCCGTGCCCGAGGGCGTTACCCCAAACGAGCGGGTGCGGCTTCTTGGGATCGATGCCCCCGAGGTCGGCGAGCCCCTGGCCGAGGAGGCCACGCGGCTCCTCCGCGCGCTCACCCTTGGGAAACCGGTGTACGTGGAGCTGAACCCCCGGGAGCTCAGGGACACCCATCGCCGTCTTTTGGGGTACCTCTGGGTGGAGGGGGACGAGGGTTGGGTGATGGTGAACGAGGCGCTCCTTCGGGCAGGGCTCGCGCGGCTTTTGGTGTACTACCCGGAGCGGGAGCCCTATTACTGCCGCTTTCTGCACGCGGTGGCTCTGGCGCAGGCAGAGGGGCTCGGCCTTTGGGGCACGGCGGCCATGCCCCGCTTCCTTTGGGAAATCGAGGCCGATCCCGTGCGCTACGTGACCCAGGCTGTGGCGGTGGTGTTTGAGGTCTCCCGCGTGGGCTTAGAGCCCCAGGGATGGGTCCTTTGGGCCAGCGGCAGCCGCTATGGATTCCGCGCGGTGCTCCAGCCCGAGCTTTGCCGGACGTTTTGGCGCTTAGAAGAGCTGGACCTTGGGAGACTGGTGGGGAAAAAAGTGGTGGTGAGGGGAGAACTCGCTTGGGATAGCCTTCGTAATGGGCCCCGTGTGACGATCCATTTTCCTGAGCAGCTTCAAATCTGGGAGGAGCCATGAGGGCTGCATTGCTGTGCGCTTTGGTGGGCAGCCTGGCCCTGGGCGGTCCGCTTCTTTACGGACCTTGGACAGGCGCTCCGGAACCTACGGCGATCACCGTGTCCTGGGCCCAGAGCCCGGCCACCCCGGTGCGCGTGGAGTACGCGCCCCTGGAAGAGTTCCAGGCCTCGGGCGCGTTCCCCCACGCCGCCCTGTACGCCCCCGCGGGGGCTGCGGGTCGGGAGCTCGTCCATTTCCGCCTGGAGGGTCTTTTGCCCTCCATGAGGTACGCCTATCGCCTCGTGTTTCCCGATGGGACGGCATCCCAGGTGGGCACGTTTGCCACCGCGGTGGCGCCTGGGGAACCCGTGTGGATGGGGGTGATCGCCGATACCCAATGGCAGTGGGAAGGTCTGAACCGCGTGGAGCTCGTGGCCACGGCCATGAGCCTCGACCCCTGGCCCTTCCATTTCGTGCTCCACGCGGGGGATCTCGTGGAGACCCCGGTACCCGCGCACTGGGAGTTCTTCTTCCGCTCCATGGCCCCCGTGCTCCTGCGGGCCCCGTTCCTGCCGGTCCTGGGGAACCACGAGCGGGATAGCCTCACGTACTACCAACACTTCGCCCTGCCCCCGGGTGGGGGGAGGCTAGGGAAGCGTTGGTGGACCTTGCGCTTCGGCGACGTGATCGTGGTGGGGCTCGACTCCAACGCCCGGACCCCCCAGGACTACCATGAACAACTGAGCTGGCTTTATCAGAGCCTCTCCGGGCCTGAACCCCATAAGATCGTGATGTTCCACCACCCCGTGTTCTCCTCCGATGCCATCTACTTCCCGGGCGTGGAAGGGCTGCAGAAGCTTTGGCATCCGGCGTTCGTGGAGCTGGGGGTGCGCTTGGTGATCACCGGCCACGCCCACAACTACGAACGGATCGTGCGGGATGGGGTGACGTACCTCGTGGTGGGCGGGGGTGGGGCCACCCTGCGGCCCTTGAGCCCCGCGCGCCTGGAGGGCTCCCAGGTGGCCTACGATGACTGGTACTTCTACGTGGCGTTGCGTGCCGACGAGACGGGGATCCACGGCCGCACGATGGGCGTGGCCCAGATGATCGACGGGAACGTGGTCCCGAAGGCGCAGCTCCTGGACGAATTTCTCCTTCCCCGGAAATGAAACTTGGTCGGAGCGACCGGATTTGAACCGGTGACCTCTGGCCCCCCATGCCAGCGCGCTGCCAGGCTGCGCTACGCTCCGCCTGGCCAAATCTTAGCCCCACGTCCTGGACCCTGCCAGCCCATCCTCGCCTGGAAGTAGAGTTGGGTGTGCCGTGCGTCCTCTTCACCATCGGCCATTCCACCCGGAGCCTCACGGATTTCCTTGCCCTCTTGTCCGCTTATGGCATCGAGGTCCTCGTGGATGTTCGGGCCTTCCCGAGCTCCCAGCGCCATCCTCACTTCTCCCAAAAGGCTCTTGCGCAGGCCTTGGAGGCGCGAGGGATCGCCTATGTGTGGCTGGGGAAGGAACTGGGCGGCTATCGCCGGACGGGGCTGGGGGAGGCCTCCCCCAACAAGGCTTGGGGTTCCCAAGGCTTCCGGAACTTCGCGGACCACATGCTCGACGAAGGGTTCAAAAGAGACGCGGAGAAGGTCGTTTCCCTGGCCCAGGGGAAAAAGGTGGCCCTCCTGTGCGCGGAGCGGTCCTGGTGGCGCTGCCACCGCCGGCTCATCGCCGATTGGCTTGTGGCCCAGGGGCATCGGGTGATCCACATCGTGGACCTCGGCCATACCGTCGAGCACAAACTTCCGCCCTTCGCCCAGGTGAACGGGGGCCAGGTAACCTATCCGGGGGCGGAATCATGGAGCCCTGGGTGCGGGAAGCCCTCCTCCAAGAGAGGCGTTCGGGAGGAAAAGCGCGGTGCCTGACGTGCGAGCGCCGCTGCCTCCTTGCGCCCGGGCAGCGGGGGTTCTGCCGCACCCGAGAGAACCGAGATGGCCGCATCAACACCCTCGTCTACGGCCTTCTTTCCGCGATCTCCCTCAACCCCATGGAGAAGAAGCCTTTTTACCACCTGTACCCTGGGGACTTGGCCCTCACCTGCGGGACCTGGTCCTGTAATTTCACCTGCCCCTGGTGCCAGAATTGGGAGATCTCCCAACGCCCTCCGGACCCCTCGCGCGGCGAGGGCTTCTCTGCTCCTTGGGATTTCGTGGAGTTGGCCCGCCGCATGGGGGCGCAAGGGGTGAGTTTGAGCTTCAACGAACCCACGCTCCTTTTGGAGTGGGCCGTGGAGCTCTTTCCCCTGGCCCATCAAGCGGGTTTGCACACTAATTACGTCACCAACGGGTACATGACCGAGGAGGCCGTGGAGCTCCTCGTGGCCGCCGGCCTGGACGGGGCCAATCTTGACCTCAAGGGCCCCGAGGCGGCCGTGCGGCGGTTCTGTGGGGCCGACCCGGAGAAGGTCTGGCGCAATGCCCGCCTTTTTAAGTCCTCAGGGGTGCACGTGGAGGTGACGACCCTCGTGATCCCGGGGGTCAACGACCGGACGGAGGACCTGAAGTACATTGCGGAGCGCATCGCGGCGGAGCTTGGCCCCGAGACCCCTTGGCACGTGACCCGCTATTTCCCGGCCTTTCAGTTCCACGCCCCGCCCACGCCGCTTGCGACGCTTGAGCAAGCCCAGGAGATCGGTCAAAAGGCGGGTCTCCAATACGTGTACATCGGGAACGTGCCCGGCCATCCGGGCCAAAACACCTATTGTCCCGGGTGCCAGGCCCTCCTTTTGGAGCGGGAGGGGCTGAGGCGGGTTCGGCGAAATCTCTCGGGCCGGCGCTGTCCCCGCTGCGGCGCGCGCATCCCCCTCCGTGACCGGGCAAAATAACCCCCTTCCCCTTGGGGACCCCAAGGAAGAAGGGGGTTCTCCTCCCGCTCAGAAGAAGATGAGCCAGGCCAAAGCGGCCAACCCCAGGATCACGCCGGTGAGGCCGAGGACCACGCCTAGCTGGGCCTTCTGAGCCACCTCCCCGCCCTGGTTCAGGCTTTGCTGGAGCGCGCTCACCCGGTTGGAAAGGGACGCGAGTTCCGAGCTCAGGCGGTTCGCGTCCGCGGAGAGGCTGCGCACCTGGTTCTCCACGGTGGCCAAGCGCGAGGTCATGTCGGTGGTGGGAAGTTTGGATTCCAAGTTTTGGATAGCCCGATAGAGCCAAACCGCGGCGTCGTAGCGGAGAAGAGGCTGGTCACCCATGAACTGTCCCCCGGCGGTGGGCACAAGGATCCCCCGCGAAAGGAGGGTCTGCACGGCCGTATAGGCCGGGTGGTTGCGGGGAACGTCCACGAACGTGCCTCCGGTCAGCCCCGCATCGGCCAGACCCGGGGTCAAACCCCAAACCGAAACCATTCCCAGCGCCACTGCCGCTAAAAGTAATCTGCGCATCATTCCTTCGCCTCCTTAGGGCGGCTCGCTTGGCCCAAGGGTAGGGGTTGGGAAGGACCTGGCCCAAGGAAATTCGGGGTGCACCCGCAGGACGCCTGCCCCTTCCCTCCGGCCCATCTGACCGCGCTTCACCCCGGGGTTCCGTCGGCTTGCGCGTAGCGTTCCTGGGCCCGACGGATGAGCTGCCAAGCCGCGTCGCGGCCGTGCCAACCCAAGATCTCCGTGGCCTTCTCCTCCAAGGTCTTGTAGACGGTGAAGAAGTGCTCGATCTCCAAGAGGAGATGGAGGGGAAGGCTCGCGAGGTCGTGCACCTCCTGAAAGCGAGGGTCCACGGCGGGCACGGCCAGGATTTTCTGGTCCCGGCCATGTTCGTCCTGCATGTCCAACATCCCCACCGGCCGGACCGGCACCACGCACCCTGGGAACGTGGGCTCGTACGTCACGATGAGCACATCCAAGGCGTCGCCGTCCTCGGCCAGGGTTCCCAGGAGGAACCCGTAGTCCGCCGGGTAATGGAGGGGCGAATAAAGCACGCGATCCAATCGGATCCTCTGGAGGCGCGGGTCGAATTCGTACTTGTTGCGGCTCCCCTTGGGGATCTCCACCAGGGCTTCCACCCAGTCCACCTTTTTCCTCCTTTCCATGCCAGGGTAGCCCATATTACCCTCGCGGGGGACAAGGGCCCTCGCCCCGCCCCTTCGCCCTCCTTAGCCTCGGTTGGGGTGATGGGCATGCGAAACTTACGTTGGCTGTGGATCCTGGTGGGGTTGGCGTTCGGGGCCTGGGCAGGGGTTCCGGCGCACCCTCCCTTGGTTTTGCGCGGGGAGGCGGATCTCTGGGGCGTGGCCCAAGGGCGGGGAACGGCATCGGATCCCTACGTGATCGAGAACCTCCGCATCGACGCCGCGGGCGAGCCCTTCGGCCTCCTCATCGAAAACGTGGGCCGCCCCCTTGTCCTCAGGAACCTCGAGATCTACGGGGCCACCGTGGCGGCCCTGCGCCTCCACAACGTGCATTTGGCGCGCATTGAAAACGTGGTCCTCCGGGGCTCCGCAGCCGGCCTCCTCATCAGCCGAAGCGAGAAGGTGGTGGTGCAAAACGTGGTCGTCCAAGAATGCCACGATGGGATCCGAGCCATGTTCTCCCGCGAACTCGTGTTCTCGGGAATCCGCGTCTCCAAGGCCGTGACCGGCCTATGGTTCCAAGGGGTGCAGAACTCACGGCTTGTGGACTCCGAGATCGCCGAATGCGGGCTTGGGCTCCTTTTGGAGCTGGGGAGCGCCGATAACCTCATCCTGGGCAACGCCTTCCTGCGAAACCACATCCATGCTGCTTCGGAAGGGAAAAACACTTTCGACGACGGCCGCCGCGGGAACTTCTGGGAAGGATTTGAGGCCGAGGACAGAGACGGCGACGGCATCTTGGACGTTCCCTATTACATCGGCCCCGATTCGGACCGGTTCCCCTTGGCCTCGCCCCCGCGTCCCTGAACCGCACGGCTCCAGGCCCACAGGGCCAACCACACCAGCACCAAAAGCCCCAGAAGCCCCCAGAACGGAAGGGTCAGACGCAAGCGCGAGGAAACCCAGCCCAAGCCCCAGCCGATCCCGGCCACAAGGGCCGAGCGCCCAAGCCCCCGGGACGCCACGCGCCCCAGCGCCCTCTTCTCCCCTTGCCAGTGGAGGAGATCGGCGCTGTCCCAGGCCATGAGGGCCAGGGCCAGCGCGCCCAAACCGGCGGCCAAGGCCCCTTCAAGCGCGGAAACACAGGCCAAGGCGACGAGGCTCAAAAAGCCCAGCTGAAGGAGGACGCGGGCCCTGCGGAGCGCGGCCCCTGTCCAGAGGGCGAGGGGAAGGGCGGCCAGGGCCCAGCGCGGGTCCAGGGGGAAACCTTGGCCCGCCCAGGCGAGGAGGGCGGAGGCCAAAGCCAAAAGGAGCGGAACTAGCGCCATAGGGCTCGACGGGCCCGGCGCAGGGCCGCACTCAGCGGCCGTTCCACGGGCCAAACCAGCAGGACGACCCCGCTGCGGCGCACCCGCCGCAACAGCACGGCCCGCTCCAAATCCATGATCCTTTGGGCCCAAACGGCTTCCCGTCCCCCAACGGCCAGGGCCCCGCTCCCTTCGGGGAGGATCACCCAGACCCTGTAGCCGCGGGCCACCAGACGCCCCAAGGCCTCCTCATCCCCAAGCACCAAGGGCGACACGATGACCAAAAGGGAGCCCACGGGGAAGAGGCGGGTGGGAAGGTGCGCAAGCTCCGCGAACACTTCGGACTCCCCAAGCTGCGCGCGCGCCAGCTCCCGAAGGATACGGTCGGCATGGCGCCGACCGTACCCGGGGAACACCCAGTCCAGGATGTGGCCGTATTGCAAAAGTCCAACCCGGTGACCCTGGCGCAGGAAGTGGTGGGCCAGGGTGGCGGCGGCGCGCACCGCGTCGCCGAAGAGGGCGGTGTTGCCGCGGTAGGCCCTCCGCCGGGTGTCCAGGACGAGGGCCACCTCGGTGGCCCGCTCCTCCTCGAACTCCACGACCACGGGTTCATCCCTGCGGGCCATGGCCTTCCAGGCGAGCTTGCGGGGGGCCTCGCCTGGCCGGAACTCCCGCACCCCGTAGAACTCCACCCCTAACCCTCCTCTGCGGGAACGGGCGGTTCCCGGGATGGGAAGGGCCCGCCGCGCTCGGGCCTCCAAGGAAAGAAACGGCTCAACGCAAGGGAGGACGAGGATCTGCCCGGGGCAGGGAAGCTCTCCGGAGGCGGGGGCGATGCCCAAGGCCTCCCGCGCCTCCACGCGCACGGTGGAGAAGCGGTAGACGCCGCGGGAGGGCCGCGCTCGATAGCTCAGGGTCAACACCTCGCCCGGCCTGAGCACCGCCGTGTCCGCCGTTTTTCCCTCCAGGACCTCCAGGCCCGGAGGGATCCTTTCCTGGGCGAAAATCTCAAGCGTTCGGGTTCCGGTGTTTTTCACCTCCACCGTGACCGCAAAGGGGGTGCCCTCTGGGCCTCGGGAGGGCGCCACCTGCCGCACGGCCTGGAGTCCCCCGGGAAAACCCTTGGCGAAGAGGCTCGCGCTCCACGCCAGATGCCAACCCAGCGGGATGGCCAGGATCAAGAGGCTTGGAAAGCGCAGGGCCAGCCCAATGAGGAGCAAGATCACGAACACGGAGAACTCCAGCCGGATTTTGTGGACGGTCATGCCGGGAGTTTGGGCACGGGCACCCCGGCGAGGATCTCCATCACGATCTCCTCCGGCTTGGTCTCGCGGGTCCAAAGCTCCGGGGAGAGGATGAGGCGGTGGGAGAGGGCGGGCACGGCTACGGCTTTGACGTCGTCGGGGATGACGAAGTCGCGGCCGTGCAGGGCCGCCCAGGCCCGGCTCATCTTGAGGAGGGCCAGGGTGCCGCGGGGGCTGGCCCCCAGGGCCAGCGCGGGATGGCGGCGGGTGCGCGCCACCACCTCCGCCATGTACCGCAAAAGGGCAGGTTCCACGAACACTTCCTCCAAGGCCCGGCGCATGGCCAGGACCTCCGCCGCCGAGGCCACCGCCCGCATTTCCACCTCCTCCTGCTTGCGGGCGATCCGGCGCGCCAAGATCTCCGTTTCCTCCTCAGGGCTGGGGTAGCCGAAGCGCACGCGGATGAGGAAGCGGTCCACCTGGGCCTCCGGAAGGGGAAAGGTCCCCTCGTACTCGATGGGATTCTGCGTGGCCAAAACCACGAACGGCTGAGGAAGGGTGTAGGTCGTGCCCTCCACCGTGACCTGGTTCTCCTGCATGGCCTCAAGGAGGGCGGACTGGGTCTTGGGGGTGGCGCGGTTGATCTCGTCGGCCAGGATGATCTGCGCGAAGATCGGCCCGGGCTGGAACTCGAATTTCCCCGCGTCCCTGCGGAAGACGTGGGTGCCCACGATGTCCGAGGGGAGGAGGTCCGGGGTGAACTGGATCCGGCGGAAGGAGAGGCCCAGGGCCTGGGCCAGGCAACGCGCGGCCAAGGTCTTCGCCAGCCCCGGATAATCCTCGATGAGCACGTGCCCGCCGGCGAGGATGGCCCCAAGGATGAGGGTGAGGGGCTCGCGCTTCCCCACGATCACCGTCTCCACTTCCGCCAAAATGGCCTCACCTTTGGCCTCAACTTCCTCGACGGTCACCATTCACCTCCCTGGGCGTAGCGTTCTAAGGCCTGAACAACGTGGGCCAGGGCCTCCCAAAAGCCTGTGTTTTCCGTGCCCTGGAGGAACGCGCGGACCAGGGGATCCGGGGGCCAGCGGCCCTGATGGAGCTCGGCCCAGGCCTTGTCCGGGGAGATCCTCTCGTGCTCGCAGCGCAGGGCCACGGCCAAGCGGGCCAGGCGTGTGCGGAGGTAGCGCCGGGCCCACGGGGAAAACCGCGCCCGCCGCAGGATCCCGGCGAGCTCCAAAAAATCCGAGCCCTCCCGGCGCCCCTTGGGCGTCGCCTTTTCCCGGGGGCCCCGAGGCCAGCGAAACCCATACCAAGCGAAAACGGCCAGGATGGCCACCGCCACGAGCCAAAGGAGACCCTGGGGCAGGGCGTCCAAAAAGAGGAAGATGCGGAGGGCCGGGTCCACAAGGAGATCGCGGATCACGTCCCGAAAGGCCAGGGCGAAAAGGGAACCCGCGATCAGAACAGCAAGCCCAAGGAAGAGGCGGCGACGCCCCTCAGCCGTAAGCCCTCTCCAACGCGGAAAGGGCGGAGAGGGCCGGCTCCCGCCGGCTCTCGCTGTCCTTGTGGCCGTAGCGCACCTCCTCGAAAAGCTGGGTCAAAAGGGAAATAGCTTCGTCCCGGAAGCCCAAGTTTGCCAGGGCTTGGGCGAACTCGCGGGGGGTGAGGTGGGGTTGATCGCGGGCGCCCGAGCGGCGGCTCAGGATCTCCACCATCCGCAGCCAGCAGCGGAGGACCACATCGCTCACCGGTGCTCCCTGGGTCAACTCGCGGCGGGCTTCGCGGGCCACCTCCTCCAGGGCCCGCGCTTGGCGCAGGCGCTCCACCCGGGCCATCAGCTTCGGCGTGAGCCAGAGGGCCAAAAGCGTGCCCACGGCCAGGGCACCCACGTACACGGACCATCCCGGCGGCCGGATCTCCATGGCTTCCGAAGCGCCTTCCGCGGCGGGAGCGCCGGAGGGCGCGGCCGTCTCCGCGGGAGCCCTTTCCAGCTCGCTTCTGGGAAGGCGCTGCAGGGCGTACCAGGCCAGGAAAAGGAGGCCCATGACGAACGCCAGGCGCAGGAGGTGGCGGCGCAGATCCCGGAAGAACAGGCTTAAAACGAGCATGAGGAGCCCGGCGAAAAAGAGGAACCGTAGGAGTTGAAGGAGCCAATCCGTGGGGAAGTCCCCGGGTTTGGGGGTGGGCTGGCCGAGGGAGGAGGGGGGCACCGAGGGCCAGGGTTTGCCCTCGCGGAAGGTCGTGCCCTGAAGCCCGGCCACGAGGAGGATCAGGCCCGCGAGGGCCAGCACGCTAAAGAACCAAGCCCTTGGGCGCATTATTCCAGGTCCACCTTGATGTGGAGCTCGCGGAGCTGGGACTCGTCCACTTCGGCGGGGGCTCCGGTCAAGGGGCAGGCGCCCGTGGCCGTCTTGGGAAAGGCGATCACCTCCCGGATGGAGTTCTCACCGGCGAGCATCATCACCCAGCGATCCAATCCGAAGGCGATGCCTCCGTGGGGCGGCGCCCCGTACTCCAAGGCCCGCAGGAAAAAGCCGAACCGGCGCTCCGCCTCCTCCGGGCCGATCCCCAGGATCTTGAACACCCGCTCCTGGAGCTCCCGCCGGTGGATGCGGATGGAGCCGGAGGCCAGCTCCACCCCGTTCAGCACAAGGTCGTAGCACTTCGCGCGCACCCGCAAGGGATCGGTCTCCAAAAACGGAAGGTCCTCGTCCCTGGGGGACGTGAAGGGATGGTGTTCGGACTCGACGCGCCCTTCTTCGGAGAGCTTGAAGAGGGGGAAGTCCACGATCCAGGCGAAGGCCCAGCGGCCCTTGGGGATGAGGCCGCGCTCGCGGGCCAGGCGCAGGCGCAGCTCGCCCAGGGCCTGGGCCACCGTCTTTTGGGGCCCGGCCGCCAAAAGGAGGAGGTCGCCCTTTCCCAATCCGGCCTGGGCCGCGGCCTTCTCGAGAACGCCCCCCGGGACGTGCTTGCTCAAGGGGGACTGGAGGCCCTCGCCCACCTTCACCCATAGGAGGCCGCCCAGCCCCGCTTTCCTTGCTGCCTCCTCCAGCTTTCCCAGTTCCCCGCGGGAGAGCTCCGCTCCTCCCGGAACGGGAAGCCCTCGCACCACCCCGCCCTCCCGCAGGGCGCTCTCGAACACCTGGAAGCCCGCGTGGGCAAAGAGCTCCGAGAGATCCACGATCTCTAGACCAAACCGGAGGTCGGGTTTATCCGAGCCGTAGCGGGCCATGGCCTCCGCGTAGGGGATGCGGGGGAAGGGCGTTTCAATGGCGATGCCCAGCGTCTCCCGGAACACATGGGCGACCAAGCCCTCAAGAAGCGAAAAGAGCTCCTCGGGGTCCTCGAGGAAAGCCATCTCCAGATCGAGCTGGGTGAACTCCGGCTGGCGGTCGGCCCGGAGGTCCTCGTCCCGGAAGCAGCGCACGATCTGGAAATAACGCTCCACTCCGGAGCAGACGAGGATTTGCTTGAAGAGTTGGGGCGATTGGGGGAGCGCGTAGAACTTCCCGGGCTCCAGGCGGCTGGGCACCAGGAAGTCCCGGGCGCCCTCGGGCGTGGAGCGGGTGAGCATGGGGGTTTCCACCTCGATGAACCCCTGGGCGTCCAGGTACTGGCGGATGGCCAGGCACACCTTGTGGCGCAGGCGCAGATTGCGTTGCATCCTGGGTCGGCGGAGGTCCAAAAAGCGGTAGCGCAAGCGGGTCTCCTCGCTGGCCTTAACGTCTTCGTCGGGAAGGAAGGGGAGCGGTTTGGACTTGGCCAGGATCTCCAGGTGCTCCACGGCCACCTCGACCTCGCCCGTGGGAAGATGGGGGTTGGGGTTCTCGCGGCGGACCACCGTGCCCGAAACACGGATCACGTCCTCCCGGCCAAGCTCCCGGGCTTCGGGCATCCCCCGAAACACAAGCTGCACCAAACCTGAGCTATCCCGCAGGTCCACGAACGTGAGGCTCCCGAAGTCCCGCACGGCCTGAACCCAGCCGGCGAGAGTGACCCTCTTTCCCACCGCGCCCAACCCCAGTTCCCCGCAGCGTTCGCGTCTCATCCGTCCTCCCTGATGACCTGGGATTGTAAGGGGTTGGGCTCAGAGGGGCAGAGCGGCGGGGCAGATGGTGCGGTAGGCGCAGGGGGCGCAAGCGGCAAAGGAGGGTTTGGGCCGGAAATCCTCGCGGCGGATGCCCGCCGCCGCCTCCCGCACCGCCTCCCAAGCCTTTTTCAGCATGCGGTCCGTGGGCTCGGCCCGCCCCACCACCACCTCCGGCGTCAAAAACCGAAGCTCCAGGGCCTTGGGCCGCTCCCCGAAGGCCCGCTCGTAGGCCAAAGCATAGATCCCAAGCTGCAAAGACTCCTGAGCCCGGCGATCCGCGGACTCCACTTTCGCCTCCGAGGTCTTGTAGTCGATGATCACCGCGCCCTCCCGCCGCCGGTCCACCCGGTCCCAATACCCCACCACCTTGATCCCCTCTTCCTCGAAGGCGAAGTACTGCTCCACGAAGGTGGGCCGCACGCCCTCCCTTTCCTCGTGCTCGAAGAAACAACGCAGGGCCTCCTCACCGTGGCGGCGCAGCTCCTCCTCGTGGGCCGCGGAGAGGAAGCCCTCGGAGCGCCAGGCCCGGTGGAACACGGAAAGGAGCTCCTCGAGGGGAAGGCTCCGGCCTTGCTTGCGCGCCAGGTGATAGGCCTGGATCGCCTGGTGCACGGCGTTCCCCAGGATCACCACGGGGTGGAGGCGTATGGGCACGCGCAAAACGTGGATGTACTTGTACTTGAGGGGGCAGGTGAGCCAGTCGTCCACCTGGCGGAAGGAAAGCTGCAGGGTGGCCTCGAGCTTACCTGGCGGGACGGGCTCAGGGGTTTGGGCGGCACGGGCGATGCGGAAAAGCGGGGGGGTCTCCGGGGCCCGGGCGCTCAGGTTCTCCTCGCCCAAGGCCTCCACCACGAACCGCGAGATCTTGGCCGGCCTTTTGCGGGGCTCCTCCCCAGGGAGGCGGTAGTCGTCCGCGGAAAGGAGGAAAAGATGACGCTTGGCTCGGGTCATGCCCACATAGAAGAGCCGGCGTTGCTCCTCCAGGTGGGCCACGTCGGGCGGGAGGTCTTCAGGGATGAGCTCCCGCGGGAGGGGGAAGGCTGCGCGCTGCAGGCGCCCGGGGAAGAAGTCCTCCACAAGCCCGGTGAGGAAGACGGCCTCGAACTCCCGGCCCTTAGCCTGGTGGAAGGTCATGACCTGCACGGCGTCCAGACCGGGCTCGGCCTCGCCCACCATGGGGTTCCACCCAAGCTCCCGCAGCTCCTCCACGTACCGCACGAACCAGGGCACCCGGTCGTAGCGGGCGATCTCCTCGAACCTGCGCACCACCTCCTCGAAGAAGCGCGCGATGTTTTCCAGGGCGCGCTGGCTGCGGAAGGAGACCTCGCGGGCGAGTTGGGTGAGGTACCCTGTGCGCTCCGCCAAGAAGGCGTAGAGCACCTGGCCCGTGGGGGAGCCCCGCGCCAGGTTCTCGCAGTATTCCAAGTCCTCTAGGGCGCGGCGGGCTGTGGCCAGGGCCTCCGGGCCAAGCTCCCCTTTCTCCACCGCCTCCCGGAGAAGCTCCCGCAGCGGCCGATGGGTGGTTTGCGCAAGCCCCGTGAGCCGGGCCAGCTCCGCTCCGTCCAGCCGGTAGATGGGCGAGCCGAGGAGGTGGTAAAGGGACTGGTCATCGCGGGGATCGGCCAGGACCCGCAGGAACGAGAGGAGGAGCTTGATCTCCTCCTGGTCGAAGAGCCCGGCGCGGAAGCCGCCGGTGAGGACCCAGGGCACCCCCTCCTCCGAAAGCGCCCGCAAATAAGGATCCGGGCGGTACCGGTTGCGGTAAAGCACCGCCATCTCCCGGTAGGGGATTCCCTGGTCATGGAGTTCCTTGGCCTTCTGGGCTACGAAGGCCGCCTCCTCCAAGACGGAGGGAAAATGGCGGTGCACAGGGGCTAAACCCGGCCCATGCGGCGAACGCAGCTCCTTGGTGATGCTTTGGGGAATCTCTCCGCGGATGGATAAGGCCTCCAAACGATAGGCGTTGTGGCGGATGAGGCGCATGGCGCAGTCCAGAATCCCTTGGGTGGAGCGGAAGTTGCGGGTGAGCACCACCACTTTGGCCTGGGGAAACGCTCGCAGGAAAGAAAGGAGGTTGTCCCAGGGGACGCCGCGGAACCCGTAGATGGCCTGGTCGTCGTCGCCCACCACCGTGACGTTCCCGTGGGCCGCAAGGAGGGTGACGAGCCGGAGCTCCGCTCGGCTTGTGTCCTGGAACTCATCGGCCAGCACAAAAGGGAAACGCCCGTGGTATTCGGAAAGGAGGCTTGGATGCTTCTCCAAAAGCGCCACCGCGCGCAGGATGAGGTCGCCAAAGTCCACGTAGCCCTCTTGCCGCAGGAGCTCCTGGTAGGTCTGGTAGGCCTCCCCCAGCTCCCGGTAGAGCTCCCGTGCGTCCGGGGCGAGCGCGTCCTTGTGGGCCTCCCACCACCGCAGGTAATCCTCAGGGGTCAAGGACTCGTCCTTGGCCCGGCTGATATGGGCGAGGAAGGGCGCGAGGAAGGTGAGGGGGCGGCGCAGGGCCTGGGGCCGCAGTTTCCGCAGGGGCAAATCCGTGAGGTGATCCAAGAGGAAAACGCGCTGATCCCACTCGTCCAGGACCTTGAAGTCCGGGGGAAGGCCCGCAAGGGGGGCGTTCTCCCGGAGGATCCGCTCGCACACAGAATGGTAGGTGGCCACCCACGCGTCCAAGGCGGCGTAGCGGATCCACTCGAAGGCCCGATCCAGCATCTCCTCCGCGGCCTGGTTGGAGAAGGTGAACACCAAAAGTTGGCTGGGCCTTTGTACGAAGCCCTGGGCGATGAGGTAGGCGATGCGGCGGGCGATGACCGTGGTCTTCCCCGTGCCCACCCCGGCGAGGACGAGGAGGGGCCCCGGTCCGTGGGTCACCGCCTCCCGCTGTTCCTCCGTGAGCCCCGCCAGGATCTCCATGACCACGAAAGTGTAGCCCTGGTCCGCCCTTTCCTCAGCCCTTGCCCTGCCTTGCGCCCTGGCCTATCCTCTCCCTTGCTATGAGCCCATTCCACTTTTTTCTCCTGCTGGCCTTGCTGGGGGCTGTGGTGGTGATGGGCTACCTCACCGTCGCGGACTGCGCCCAGACCGAGCTTGTGGTGTTGTCCGGGGTGGTGACGGGGAAGGCTGTGGGGACGCGGCAGGTGGAGCGCACGGTGGTCACGGGCGGCTGTCCCCTTTGCCCGGGCTCCAAGCCGGAAACCAAGGTGGTGACGGTGAGCGAGGAGGTCTACTACCTCCTCGTGGAGCTGGATGAGGGCGGCGAAAGGAGGGTGCAGCGGTTTGCCGTGGACGAGAGCCTGTACCGCAAGGTGGAGGCGGGGACGCCTGTGGAGGTGCGCTACCTGCGGGGGAAGACGCGGGGGACGACCTGCACCCCCCCGCAGCTTGTGTTTCCCGAAGGCTGAGGTGGCCGGAGGGGCCCCTGCGGGCTAAGATGGGAAGGCTGCGCCCGTAGCTCAGTAGGACAGAGCGGCCGCTTCCTAAGCGGCAGGCCGCAGGTTCGAGTCCTGCCGGGCGCAGTTTTCTTTTGCCCCTTTACCCAAAGTCCACCATAGAGTATAAAGGTCACCATACTAGGCCAGGGAGGATGGGCATGTGGGCGCTGATCCCCGCGCTGTTCATGGGCTGGGCCCTGGGCGGGAACAACGCGGCCAACGTGTGCGGCCTGGCCGTGACCACCGGGGCCCTGCGCTACCGCTTTGCTGTCCTCCTCGCGGCGGCCTTCGTCCTCCTGGGCGCGGCCCTGGCCGGGGCCAGTGGCTTGCACACCTACTCCGCCCTCGCCGCTTTAGACCTCCGCGGGGCCTTCGCCGTGGCCCTCGTGGGCGGTCTCACCATCGCTTGGCTCAACCGCCTGGGCCTGCCGGGCTCCACTTCCCAGGTGGTGGTGGGCGCCATCCTGGGGGTGGCCCTGGCGGAGGGCCAGGCCCCCGACCTGGGCATCCTCGCCCGCATCGCCGCCTCCTGGGTGACCTCGCCCTTGGGCGGCCTGGCCTTGGCCTACGTGCTCCACCGCACCCTCACCCCCCTCTGGAGCAGGCTGCCCTTGAACTTGGAGATTCTGGACCGCATCACCCGTCTGGCGTTGATCCTCCTCAGCCTATGGAGCGCGTTCGCCTTGGGTGCCAACAACGTGGCCAACGTGACCGGGGTTTTCGTGGGCGCGGGCCTTCTCCGCCCGGGGGCGGCGGGGCTCGTGGGCGGGTTGGCCATGGCCGTGGGGATAGCCACGTACGGCCGGCGGGTCATGGAGACCCTGGGCCACAAGCTCACCCACCTTGGGACCTGGCCGGCTCTCCTGGCCCTGGCCGCCCATGCCGCGGTCCTCCAGGCCTTCACGGCCGTGGGCGTGCCCGTCTCCTCCTCGTTCGCTGTGGTGGGAGGCGTGGTGGGGGTGGGGCTGGCCCACGGGGTGGCCGCGGTAAATTTCAAGACCGTGGTGGCCATCGGCGCGAGCTGGGTGGTGGCCCCGGCCCTGGCCGGCCTCCTGGCCTTCGGGTTGCGCCTGAGCTTGCGGCTCATGGGCTATTGAGGGCGGGGCGCGGCCTGCGTACACTCACGTCCCGGAGGGGTGGGCGAGCGGCCGAAACCACCTGCCTGGAGAGCAGGTGCACCCCTAAAGGGTGCCGCGGGTTCAAATCCCGCCCCCTCCGCCAGGCCCGTGCAGGGTGGGGGGGTAGCGGTCCCCTGCATCCAAAACCCGCTACACGTGGAGCCCATGGGCTCCCCGAGAGGCGGGGTGGCGGAAGCGGCTCGGGAGGGGCGGCGATGACGGCTGAGCCCCCTGCGACGCAGGCCGGTGAACCCCGCCAGGCCCGGAAGGGAGCAACGGTAAGCCGTCCCCTGCGGGTGATAGGGGATCCCTTGGCCCGAGCTGGCCGCCCGGGCGCGCCCGGAGGCCCTGGCCCCGACGGGAGCCCCGCACGGGCCCTTGACTTTTTCCCGCGCCGGCCTACCATAAGGCGACAAAAATGTCCAAATTAAGGGGGCGCCGGTGCGTTTGACCCTCTCCACCAAGTACGCCCTCCTGGCCCTCCAGGAGCTGGTCCGGCGGAGAGGCTCCTCCTCTGCACGGGAGCTCGCGACCGCCACGGACATCCCCGCCGCTTACCTCGCCAAGCTCCTGCCCCTCTTGGCCCGCGCCGAGATCCTTTCCACCCAGCGAGGCAGGGGCGGCGGTGTGGCCCTCGCCCGCCCCCCGGAAGCCATCTCCCTCAAGGAGATCATCGAGGCCGTGGAAGGGCCCACGGCCCTCCAGGATTGCCCCTTCGACCTCTCCCCCTGCCCCGGCGATCCTTCCTGCCCTCTTTACCCCGTTTGGGATCCCCTTCGCGCCCGCATCGTGGAGTTCCTCGCCCAAACCTCCCTTCAGGACGTGGTCCAGCGCATCCAGCCCCCGGAGGAGGAAGAGGGATGAGCGAGATGCTGAGCAGCCACAGGAAGGAGGCGTTGAAGGCGCTCCTCCGGCGCCTGCACGCCGGCGAGCGGCCGGAAGCCCTGCAAGAGGAGTTCCGCAGGGCCGTGGGGGCCATCACCCCCTTGGAGATCGCCCAGATCGAGGAGGAGCTCGTGCGTGAGGGCCTACCCCCTGAGGAGATCCGCAAGCTCTGCGATCTTCACCTGGCTCTCTTTCGGGAATCCTTGGAAAGGGAGGAGCTCCTTGCCCCCGCCTGGCATCCCATCGGCATCCTCATGGCCGAGCACCGCGAGCTTTTGGGTCTTGTGGAGCGGCTCAAGCGCGCAGCGGATCACGAAAATGCTCAGGAAATCGCGCACATACGTGAACATCTTGCGGAGTCCGAGAAGCACTACCTGCGCGAGGAGAACGTGCTCTTTCCAGCTCTGGAGAAGCGGGGGATCGTGGAGCCGCCCCGGGTGATGTGGAGCGAACACCAGGAGATCCGCGCCCTCAAAAAGGGGATCCAAAGCGCGGAAGGGCCGCGGCTCCGGGAGCTCGCCGTGGCTCTAGGGGAGCTCCTTGCCTCCCACTTCTTCAAGGAGAACCGCATCCTCTTTCCTGCGGCGTTGCGGGTGGTGCCGGAGGAGGAATGGCCTTCCCTCCGGGCCCAGTTCGATGAGATCGGCTATTGTTGTTTCACCCCGGCCGTGCCTTCCGCGCCGGCGTTTGTGGCTCCTGCACCAGGGCCCGCCCCCTCTTCCGAGATCCGCCTGCGCTTCCCCACCGGCGAGCTCACCCCCGAAGAACTTGAGGCCATCCTCAATGCGCTCCCTGTGGACATCACCTTCGTGGATAAGGACGACACCGTACGCTACTTCAACGCCACGAGGGACCGGATCTTCGTGCGCACGCCGGCCGTGATCGGCCGCAAAGTGCAAAACTGTCATCCCCAAAAGAGCCTTCCCGTGGTGGAGCGCATCCTTCGCGAGTTTCGGGAGAAGAAGCGCGAGGTCGCGGAGTTTTGGATCCACTACAAGGGGCGGTTCGTGTACATCCGCTACTTCCCCGTTTGGGGGCGGAACGGAGAGTATTTGGGAACGCTCGAGGTCACCCAGGACATCACCCGCGTGCGCGAGCTTTCCGGAGAAAAGCGTCTTTTGGACGAGGGTTAACGATGGGGTACACGATCGCGCCTGGGGTTCACTGGGTGGGCGTGAAAGACTGGGCCCGTCGGTGGTTCGACGCCCTAATCCCCCTCCCCCAAGGCACCTCCTACAACGCCCATCTCGTGGTGGGCCGGGAGGCCCCGGCCCTGGTGGACACGGTGAACCCAGGCTTCGAGGAGGTCCTCTGGACCAAGATCGCGGCCGTGGTGGACCCGGCCACGATCGCCTACGTGGTCATGAACCACGCCGAGCCCGACCACGCCGGGGCCCTTCCCTGGGTCTTGATGCGCGCTCCCAAGGCCAAGGTGCTCCTCACCGAAAAGGGCTACGCGATAGCGACCCGGCTCTATTCCATCCCCGAGGAGCGGGTGGGGGTGATCCATGAGGGCCAGACCCTCGACCCGGGCGGGAAAACCCTCCGGTTTCATGAAGTCCCCTTCGTGCACTGGCCGGAGACGATGTTCACCTACCTCCTTGAGGATCGCATCCTTTTCCCCTGCGATTTCTTCGGCGCCCACACCGCCAAGGGGGTTCTTCGCCGAGGGAGTTCCCGACATCGAGACGCTCGCCAAGGGCTATTTCGGGGAAATCCTCATGCCCTACCGGCGAGCGGCCCGGCGCGCTTGGGAAAAGGCTCGAGAGCTTGGCCCGGCTGCGGTCGCCCCAAGCCACGGCCCCATCTGGCAAGATCCTGGGCCCATCCTGGCTTGGTATGAAAGGTGGACCGCGGGCTGGACGGGGCCGAAGGTGCTCGTGGCCCACGTGAGCATGTGGGGGGCGACGGCACGGCTGGTGGAGGCCGCCGTTTCCGTCCTTTCCGCCGCGGGCCTTCCCGTGGCCGTGCACGACCTGGGCCGCCTCCATTTCGGAAGGTTTTCCGCGGATCTCGTGGAGAGCCGGGCGCTGGTGTTGGGGACCCCCACCCTCCTGGGTGGCCCCCACGCCTGGGCTGCCTTCGCCCTGGGGCTCCTACGGGCCCTCAAGCCGCCCCTTCGGTTTGCCCTTATCCTGAGCTCCCACGGGTGGGCCGGTGGAGCCGTGGGCCCCTCCAGGAGGGACTGGCCGGCCTGGGCATGGAGCTCGTGGGCCTGGCGGATGTCCCCGGCCAGCCCGGCGACGCGGAGATCCAGAAGGCGCGGGCCCTCGCCCAAGAGCTCGCGGGACGTGTGCGAAGCGGAGGGGGAACTTAGGAGGATCACGTTCCGGGGGACGCAAAAGCTCACCGAAAAGAAAAGGCGGGGTGTGCGCCCCTTCGGGAGGGTGTGGGGTTTTGGGCACCGATCCTAGGTGCTCTTGGGCAAAGCGAAGGGAGGCACGATGGGACGACGCGAGGAATTTGAACATGCACGGGAGCAGTTGAACGCCCGGGTGCTCAGGGAGGGCAACCTCGCCGTCAAGCGCTTCTTCGCCCTGGATGCCGACGTCTACGGGGAAGGGGCGCTCCCGCGGCGAACCAAGGAACTTTTGGGCTTGGTGGCCTCGCTTGTCCTGCGCTGCGACGATTGCGTCTCCTATCACCTCATCCAGGCGAAAGATAACGGGGTACGTAAGGAAGAGGTCGTGGAGGCGTTGGCCGTGGGCCTGGTGGTGGGGGGGTCCATCGTCATTCCTCATCTGCGCCGGGCCTTCGCGCTTGTGGAGGAACTTTGGGGTGAGGGATGAGCGCGCGCTCCGTCCCTGTGGCTGGGGCGATGCGAGCGGGCTTGGTCCTCACCGCTTCCTCGTTCTTCGCGTTCTTCGTGATCATGCCGGCCTTGGCCCCGGCCCTGGAGGCGTTGGGGGCCTCGCCGGCGCTCTTGGGCTTGGGGGTGGGCCTGTACTCCGCGGGGAACCTCCTGGGCAACGTGGCCGGGGGGTTCGTCCTGGACCGCCGGGGCCTCCGGGCTCCGGTGGTGCTGGGGATCCTCCTCACCGCCGCGATCCTTCTTGCGCAAGGCCTCACCGGAAGCCTTGGGGTGTTCGTGGCCCTGCGCTTCCTCCACGGTCTTTGCGCGGGGGTGCTCCTTCCCGGGGCGTTCGTGGGGCTGGGCGCCAGCCGAAGGCGCCTCCCCTTCAACCTCGCCGGGGGGGTCATCGCCCTCGCGGCCCTGGTGACCCCGCCCCTTGGGGGCATCCTGCGGGACCACCTGGGCGTTCAGGCCCCGTTCCTCGCGGCGGGCATAGCCCTGCTCCTGGCGTTCCCCCTGGCCTGGGGGATGCCGAAAAGTTCGGAGGGGTGTCCTGCGGGGTTCCCGGTGTTGAGCCCTGTTCTTCCGGCATATGCCGCCGTTTTGGGGGTGTCGTTCGCGTTGGGCGTGGTCCTGGCCTTTGTGCCCGGAAGGCTCGCCGGGGCCGGGGCCGCCGGGCGCCTCACGGGCTTCGCCTTCGCCCTTTTCTCCGCCGGGGCCATGGCGGCCATGGCCGCGGAGGGCCTCGGGCTTTGGCGGTGGCGCCGGACGCCTGCGGCCGGGCTCCTCCTCTCCGGCGCGGCCTTGCTGGGGTTAGGACTCCTCCCCGGTCTTGGGGCTATCGGGGCGGGTATGGCCGTGTTCGGCCTGGGCTTCGGCCTCGTGTTCCCTGGGGCGGCGCGGACCGTGGCGGAGGGGGTGGAGGGATCCGCCCACGGGCGGGCGTTCGGCCTCTTTTACGCTGCGTTCTCCCTGGGCGCGTTCCTGGGGCCCGCGCTCGGAGGGGCCCTCGTGGGCTTGGGGACATGGGCCCCGTTCGTCCTGGCTGCGGGGGTGCTCCTGGCCGCGGCGCGGGGCTCGCGGGATGGTGCGCGGCGGAACCTGGATGGGAAAGGGGGATGAATGTTTATTGCCTCGGAAGGGTTGCCCCGTGGGGGGTACGAGGTGATCGTGATCGGGGGAGGGCCAGCGGGGGCCACGGCGGCCCTCTACGCCGCTCGGGCCGGGCTTAAAACCCTCGTCCTCGACAAGGGCCTCTACGAGGGCGCGGCGGGCCGGGCCCGAAGGATCGAAAACTTTCCAGGAATTCCCGGGCCCATCTCCGGCGCAGAGCTCGTGCGGCGCATTCGCCAACAGGCCGAGGCGTTTGGCGCCGCCCTCCGCGAGGAGAAGGTCCTGCGGGCCGACGTGCTTCGCGATCCCAAGGAAGTGTGGACAGCTCAAGGTGTTTACCAAGCCAAGGCGGTGATCGTGGCCACGGGCGCCATGGGCCGAAACCAGTACCTCCCAGGGGAGGAGGGTCTGATCGGCCGCGGAGTGAGCTATTGCGCGGCTTGCGATGCCCCGCTCTTTCGGGACGTGGCGGTGGCCGTGGCCGGCGCCACCGCCGAGGCGGTGGAGGAGGCCCTGACCCTTGCCCGCTTCGCCTCCCGCGTGATCTTCCTTGCACCCACCCTGGAGGTCCTCGTCCCCGAGGAGCTCTGGCAGGAACTCGCTTCCCATCCCAAGGTAGAGGTGCGGCTGGGCGTTCGCCTTCTCGAGATCCTCGGCGAGGAGCGCGTGGAGGCCGTGCGGGTGGCCACGAAGGCGGGTGAGGAGGTCCTCCCCGTGGCGGGGGTGTTCCCGCTTCTTCAAGGGACGGCGCCGGTGGTGGATTTCCTGGGCGGTCAGGTGCCGCTGGCGGAGGGCGGATGCCTCCGGGTGGACGAGCTCATGCGCACGCCGGTTCCGGGGGTGTTCGCCGCAGGCGATGTGCGCTGCAAACACTTCCGGCAGGCGGTATTGGCTGCGGCGGAAGGGGCCCAGGCCGCGCTCTCCGCGGAGCACTACCTGCGGGGCCGGGCTCGCCCTCAATGGGGGGGCTAGCCCTGCCCTCCCCTTTCCGGCCTCTCCTGGGAGGTGGGCAGCCCGAAAACAATCGCTCTCGCTGGCTCAGGTAGCGTTCCGCCCAAATCCCGTCCCTGCCAGGGAGGGGGTGAAGAGGAGGACGCGCCCATCACGCCTCCCCCCTCGTAGCCCCCCAGAGGTGTCCAGATCTTGTTCCTCGCCATTGCGTAGGTAGTGTCTCGGGAAGTGTGTCCACAGGG
>JAUQPF010000055.1 GCA_030550535.1 Candidatus Bipolaricaulota bacterium | reverse complement strand
ACTTTCTTTGGTGCTCCGCACGTCCCAGCCGCCGCAGCCGTCCCTACGTTTTCACATTACGCGGGCCTTCCTTCTGCGGCCGTGACCGCGTGAGGGTGACTACCCACCCCCTCACCCCCTCCCTCGGCGAGTGAGGGGGACCTTTGAGAAGAGTTGAAAGCTTCCTCGCTTTTGCTTTCCCCTTCCTCTGTGGGAAGGGGGAGGGCCGTTTTTTCGAAACTCCTCACGCATCACCGTCTTTCCCATCCCTTTTAGAGTAGGGCTTTCCATCAGAAGCCCTGGCCGAATAACGACGCTGTTCAACAACAAGATCCGCATCTTTCGCACCCGTTCTGCCATACAAGCAAGAATGAAGAGCAGTGGATACGGTTACGCTTTAGGGCCTAGGCGAGAACCTCTAGAGTGTGGCGAGCGCCCGGCGGCCATTCCTATCGGGCTCCGACTTCAAGCGCCGTCTGTCCCCGTCCGGGGAGCTTGCTCGTTCGCTGAGGACCGTTCGTTCGCGTGGTGCCCAACCGTGTGGGTGTTGGTAGCTACCAATGCCGTGGTAGTGGGCTTGACAAGCGTGTGGGTGTCATATACATACAGGGGTGAGGCGAGAGGATATGGTGTGGAGGAGTTATGGAGCGAGGGAGGTAAGGTGGAGGGCTAAGCACAATGCGGGGGAGGCGTTGGGGCTGACGCTGCCCGCGCAGCTGGTGCGGGAGTTTGGGCTGCGGCCGGGGGATGTGGTGGAGGTGGAGGGGGATCCGGCCGTGGGGGAGATCCGGTTGCGGGTGGTGCAGCGGGCGGCGTGGAGGGTGCGGGAGTGGGGGAGGGAGGAGGTGGAGGAGTTGGAGGAGTTGGTGAAGGAGGCGGAGCATCGGGAGTTGGCGGAGATGGAGGAGCTGGTGAAGGAGGTGATGTGATGGCGCTGAAGTTTTATGGGCTGCGGAAGTTTACACGGGACCAGCGGAAGACGGGGGCGCTCTTGCGTGTGGGGATTCCGAAGGTGTTGAAGGAGGAGATCGGGTGGGAGCCCGGGGATCTGATTGAGGTGTGGGCGGACGTGGAGAAGGGGGCGGTGGTATTGAGGCGGGCGCGGCAGTTGGAGCGGCGTCCGGGGGGAGGAGGGGATGGGTGAGGTCCTGCTTTTGCTTCTGGTGATTGCGTTCTTCCCGGTGATCCTGGCGGCGGCCCCGATTCTGGGGCTTTTCTTTTTCCTCATGGGCTGGCGCATCCAGTCCGAGGAGCTGGAGAAGGAGAGGAGGGCGAAGGATGAGGAGAAGAAGAAGCTCCAGGAGGCCTCGCGGTTTATACGACATTGTGAGACATACAAGTGGTGGGGCAAGTGGGTTTAGGTCCGGCGTATAATCGGGGGAAGGAGGTGGTGGGAGTGTGACGGCCACGCCCAGGGCGCAGCCGCCCGTCCTGCCATGAACGAGTTCGTGGGCGGGTACCCCGTGGTGCTGCGGGTGCGCTGGGTGCGGTCGGGGTTCGATCCGCACAAGGCTTATCCGCATTACGAGATCAGCGTGCCGCGGAAGCTCGTGGAGCGCACGGGCCTGGTGCCGGGGACGCGGTTCTTCTGCTACTACTACCCAGAGGCCAAGGCCCTGGTGTTCGTCGCCAATCCGCCGAGCCTGCTTGGTCGAGAGCGAGGAGCTTGAGGACGTCATCCGGGCGGAGGCGGCTAGGGCGAAGGCCGTCCTCCGCTGGGAGGAGTTTGAGGATCTCGTCCAGGTGGGCTGGTACGTGGCCCTTAAGATCCGGCGGGGCCACCGGCCGGAGCGGGGGCCGTTCGGGGCGTACCTGCGGGTCTCCCTGCGGCGGGCCTATTGCAAGCTCGGCCGCCGGGCGCCGCCCATCCCGGTCGGCGAGCCTTGGGAGGAGGAAGAGGAGGAGCCTCCTCCGCTGCCTTCCTTTGATGAGGAAGCATATCTTGCCCTGATCCAAGCGTTGTGCGCGTTACGTTTGCCCCGGCGGGCCTTGGCCGCGTTCTTCCTGGCCAGCGGGCTCATGGACGGTGTGAGCTGGACCCAGGCGGAGGGGACGTGGATTCTGGGGCTCAAAGGGGAGCAGTTCCGCACGGCCTTTGCGCGGGCCAAACGGGCCGTGCGGGAGTCGGAGGCGGTGCGGGTCTGCTACGCGCGCTACGTGGGGCTCGGCGACTAGTCCCGCCCGGTGAGGAGGGAGGCCATGAACGCCCAGTCCTCCGCAGGCACAGCCTGTTGCAGCTTCCTTCCTATGGCCTTGAGGAAGCCCTCGTCGGCTTCCTCTTCGCCGGCGAGGATGCGCCGGAGGCGCGCCCGCTCCTCCGGGCTCAGGATCTTCTCCGCGTAGTGCTCGAAGAGGACCATGGCCATGGCGCGTTCCTCGCCCGGGGAGGGCGGTTCGGGCGGGAGCTCCGCGTCCAGGGGCGGCTCCTTGGGCGGGCGGCCGTCGGAGCGGGTGTAGTCGTGGTAGGGCGGCTGGGGCATGCGCTCGTGCTTCTCCCGCATGTGCTGGATCTCCCGGAAGATGAGGATGTTGGCGTAGCGGTTGAAGGTCATGCGTGTGCCGGGCATGGGGCGGTAGGTGCGCACGGCCTTGAGGAGGGCGAACTGGGCGGCGGAGAGGATGTCGTCGGGCGTGATGGAGCGGGGCGCGAACTCCCGCCAGCGGTTGATGGCCCGGAGCCGGGCGTCGTCCTCGGGGATGTGACGCCGTCCGGGGCCGCCAGGCGTGAAGACCTCCACGAAGTACAGGAGCCGGCGGATGTTGTGGAGAATGAGCTTTTCCTCCGCGGCCTTGTCGCCCTGCGCCGCCCGCACCGCCAGGTATTCCTGCTCCTCTGGCGTAAGGGGCGGATAGACCTTCGCGAGCTTCACGAGCTCTTTATAGCTCAGGGACTCCATTTTTGCTCACCCCCTAGGAATCCTTTAGTGAGCGTTCGGCCCTAGAGAGGAGCCCCCTATGGAAACCCCTGAGGAACTGGTGCGGGAGAGCGAGCGGATCAATTTAGCCCGCTTGCGCCTGCGTATGGAGGCGGACGAGGTCAAGCTCGCGTTGATGGATTGGGCGAACCGGTTGGGGAGGGAGATGGTGGGGATTTTGGAGAAAAGCGGGCCGGATCTTCCGCCCCAGGAGGCCGCGCGGTTCCTGCGTCTCCTGGTCCTCCGCAGTCTACTCCTCAACCACGACCGTGTCAACTCCACGGCCCAGGGGATCGAGCGGGTGCGGGAGGTGCTCCTCCGTGGGGGCGAGGAGAAGGGCGGGGAAGGGGGCGAGGCCCCCCAGCCCCTGGACGTTTCGCTTTGACGGGGGGCTGGGCTAAGAGCTATATGATGGCCGGGAAGACGGGGTTGCCGGAGGCCGTGGGCGACTTCCTGTACGCCCTGAGCTTGCAAGGCGCGCCTGCGCCGGTCCGGGAGCACCGGTTCTGTCCGGGGCGGCGTTGGCGCTTTGATTTTGCCTGGCCGGAGGTCAAGGTCTACGTGGAGATCGAGGGCGGCACGTTCGTGGGCGGGCGGCACGTCCGGCCCCTGGGCTACGCCAAGGACTGCGAGAAGTACAACGCCGCCACCCTCGCTGGTTGGGCGGGGTTGCGCTTCACCACCGACATGATCGCCAAGGACCCCTTGGGCTGCGCTTCCCTCGTGTGCGCCCTCCTCAGCGAACGGGGCCTGGAGCTGGAGGAGGGAGGTTTCCCTCCCCCAACGGAAGTCGGCCGCAACTCAGCCCATCCTCGGGCTGAACAGGGTAAAACCAGGAAAAGCCGGAGAAAGGAGGCGGAGGAAAAGGAGGAAGAGAGCATATGAGCGAAATAGGCACGGAGAATAAAACGGAGCAAAACCAAGAGAATCAGGGGGCGTGCACGATCACCTTGGGGGATCTGCTGAAGAAGCTGGCGGAGACGGAGCGCGAGAGGAAGCGGAAGAGGCTGATTGCGGATATCCTCACTCTCCTGGGGCTTGGGCTTCTCATTTACGTCATCTTCGCGCCCCAGTTGTACTTGCGGGCCCTGGCCGTGGGGTGTTTCATCGCCGTGGGCTTTCTTTTCGAGGCCTACGGGGTGGAGTGAGCATGATGTACAGGAAGTGCGAGCCGCACATGCTTTGGGAACTTGACAAAAGCGACCTTCTGTCGAGAACAGCGTTTTTATCGCTCCCCCTTGACACGGCCAGGGAAAAGTTGTATTCTTAGTTTCGAAGACCGGGGATGCCGGGAAGGTATCCCCGGTCTCTTCTGTTAAGCAAGCCGCCTCTTCCGTTAAAAACCGGAACTTTGTCCGTTTAGGAAGGCAAGTCCCGCTTTGTAGGAAGCAAGGACCGTCCGCTCACGCTTCCTGTATGGAGGAGAGGAAGATCACCCTGGAGCTGCGGAGCAAATCCGGGGGGCTCGTGCTTGGCCCCTCCTACGCCATCCTGACCTGGCCGGACCGGCGGCTGCGCAAGCCCGCTCAGCCCCTTGATCCTAAGGACGCACGGGCACGGGAGGTCCTGGCCGCCATGGAGGCTGCCTGGAAGCCGGACTTCGCTGGACTCGCCGCTCCCCAGCTCGGCCTTCCCTACCGCGTGATCGCCCTGCCCGGCGAGAACGGCCCCTTCTTCCTGTTCAACCCGGAGATCGTGGCCCGCTCGCCTGAGGTCGTGGTGGCCGAGGAGGGTTGCCTTTCGCTCCCGGGCGTGGTGCTCCGTGTGGCCCGTCCGGCCTGGGTGGTCGTGCGCGGCCAGGATGCCGAGGGCACCCAGCGCACCCTGCAGCTGGAGGGGCCCTTGGCCCGTGCGGCCTGCCACGAGATCGATCACCTGTACGGCCTCCTCATCCTGGACCGCGTGGGCGAGGAGGAGCGCCGTCGGGCCTTGCGCATCCTCGGAGGCGATCATCCCGCAGAACAGAAATAACGGGGCCATGGGCCGCCTTAGCTTGGGGGAACTCGGCCTTTCCCTTCATCCCGGCCAGCGGGAGGTTCTGGCGCACCCGGCGCGGTTCAAGATCGTGGCGGCCGGGCGGCGCTGGGGCAAGTCCCACCTGGCCATCATCGACGCCGTCCTCACCATCCTCCGCTCCCCCCAGCCCGTGGACGTGTGGGTCGTCTCGCCCTCCCACGTGGAGGGGGAGGCCATCTGGAACAAGGCCCTGGCCATGCTCGGGGACGTCCGGCACGACGCGTTCGTGCGGTCCCGCAACCCCCGGGGGCTCCTCGTCAGCCGGGTATATTCCACTCGTGGCTATCGCCATCTTATTTTCTTCAACGGGGCCCGCATCTACTTCAAAAGCGGGCAGAACCCGGACAACCTGCGCGGCGGCGGGGACCGCCTGGCCTACATCGTTTTCGACGAGGCCGCGTACCTCCGGGACTCAGTGTGGAAGGTGCTAAGGTTCGCGCTCATTGATAAGCTTGGCCGGGCCATCTTCATCTCCACCCCTAACCAGGAGAACCCCCGCAACTGGTTCTATGATCTCTTCCTCATCGGCCAGCCCACGGTCCGCTTGACTTGTTCGGAGTGCCGGGGGGATGGTTGCCCGGCCTGCAACGGCGAGGGTGTAGTGGAGACGCCGAACCCCAACCACAACGAGCTCTATCGCTCCTGGCAGTTCAGCTCCTTCGACAACCCCACGGTCTCCCGGGAGGAGATCGAGCGGATCGTGCAGGAGGAGGGGTTCACCCACGCGGACATCCAGCGGGAGATCTACGCCCAGTTCTTCGAGAGCGAGGGGGCGGTGTTCACGCTGGAGATGATCCAGAACTGCGAGCGTGGGGAGTACATGCCGGGGCGGCCGGGCGAGGTGTACGTGATGGGCGTGGACTTCGGGCAGGTGCGGGACTTCACGGCCGTGGCCGTGATCAACACCCGCACGGCCCATCTGGACCACCTCGAGCGGTTCCAGGGCTCCTGGGACGTGCAGCTGGACCGGGTGGCTACCATCTACCGGGAGTACAACGCCCCCCTCACCTACGTGGACGCCTCCCAGGTCTCGGGCTCCATCATCGAGGAGGAGCTGCGGGCCAGGGGCGTCGTCAACATTGTGGGGGTCAAGATCAACGGGGACGTGAAGACCCGGCTGGTGGAGAGCTTGCGGGTGGCCATCGAGCGGGCCGACCTCACCTTCCCGCCGGACCGCACCCTGCGCACGGAGCTCCTCGGCTACACCGCCAAAAGGCTCCCCTCCGGACACATCCGGTACGGCGCCCCCCGCCACGGGTACGACGACTGCGTGGACGCCCTGGCCCTGGCCTGGGACGCCTACCGGCACTACCGCCAGAGGGAGCCCATCTTTATCAAGCCCGCCATCCTGGGCCTCCCCGACTGAGGCCCCCACTCCGGCCTCGCCCAGGGCTAAGAGCTATGTGGGGAGGGTGGCCACACCTTCCCCACGGAGGTGAGTGAATGAAGAAGTGGCTTGTCGGTGTGTTGGTTTTCGGGCTGGGTGCGCTTGCTTGCGCCCAGGGGTACTTCATCGGCGCGGAGATCATCCCCCACACGTTCGGGACCGCGACCTACGGCATCCCCTACCTCACGATCGGCTACGACGCGGGCTGGGGGTACGCCAGCCTGGGCCTGGCCTCACCGGGCCGGCTGAACACCTGGCTCTCCGTGTCCGGCGGAGGCTCCTGGCCGATCACCCCCCAGACGGTGCTCGGAGGCGGCCTCACCTTCTGGCTGAAGCTGGAGAACTTCGCCATCGCTGACAGCACTTGGGCCGTGAACACGTCCTTCCTCTACCGGTTTGATCATAGCCTTGGTTTGCTCGTGCGCATGCACATCCCGCTCATGGTGGACCCGAATTCCTTCCTCTTCGGCTCGTGGTTTAGCTTCGGGCTCGTCTATTACATCTGGAGCGGAGCACCCGGGAACTAATATGAGGAACAAGGGCGGGAGAGCGCTGCGGTTGGGGGTGTTGGGGCTCATCGGGCTAGCCCTGGCGGGGTGCGCCCCCTGGGTCCCCCGCCAGGGGGAACCCGAACTCATCCTGGTCTACGCGCCAGGGAGTTTTTCGGTTAGCGCGAGGGTCGTAGGGATCAACGGGGACCTGTACATCTGGAACTGGGGTGACGGTCCGGACGAGGAGAGCACGACCGGCACGGCTACCCATACCTATGCCCAGCTCGGTGTGTACACCGTTCGGGTCACCGTGATCCGCTTGGCGTCCTTGGGCTCCGGCATGCCCGGGCCGGGGACCAAACCGGGACGCGAGGTCGTGGCCGAGCTCAGCGGCATTGTGGACCTAAGACCCGCCGTAGTCCTTTCCAGTATCGCCATTACCGTCCTTAACCCGCCGCGCTGGTACGACCCCCGAACCTGGCCAGAGGATGCGTTTCCCTCGAGTTGCAGTCTGGAGGTTACGCCCGTGTTCGAACGGTACCGGCCAGGCGGCCCTGAGCCCACGCGCGCGGTGTGGACCGTGTTCCGGGAGGGGCAGTTCCACCTCCAGGTCACGGGGATTCCTGCGGTGATCCCCTTTGAGACCCTGTACGTTGGGGGTTGTGGGGTGAATTACGCCCGTTACGAGATCCACGTGACGGTGTTCATGAGCGATGGGACAACGCTTACTGGATCCCGTTCCATCCGCATCTGTGCGCCCAATGGATGCCGTTAGCGGGGGGACACATATCCGGGATTGGTTGCTCTTGCGGGGCGCCCTATTACGTGCCCGCGAAGTAAGGGACGGGCGGGGGAGCCCCTCTCCCCCGCCCTTTCTACACAAAGCCCAAGGAGGTGAAGTTTATGGGATGGGGTCTGTTCTGGACGGCTGTAGGCGGCGTGGTGAACGCCGTGATCCTCCCGTTTGTGGTGCAGTTCATCAAGCGGCACATGCCGTGGTTTAAGGGGCCAGTGGCCATGTATTCCGTGTGGGTCATCTGCTGCGCGGCTGCCGCGATCCAGCTAGCCGTGCAGGGGGCGCTGAAGCCCATCGTGTGGTCCGACCCGATCACGGCCACCACGGCCGTGCTGGGCCTGGGTTCGGCCATCTCGCAGGTAGCCCAAACCCTCTACCGGTCCTTTGAGCCCTTCTTCAAACAGCTCGAGAAGTGAAAAACGCGCACGCAAGGCGCACAAAAGCCGCGAATGGCGCAAGAACGCCCCTCCGCTGGTTTGGGGGTAAGGGGAAAATGCTCGGGCGGCTCCTGCCTTTGATCCCACCGCA
>JAUQPF010000021.1 GCA_030550535.1 Candidatus Bipolaricaulota bacterium | reverse complement strand
AGAACCTGCGGGACCAAGCGAAGCCCTTGGCGGACCAAGTGGAAGCCCTCGTGAAACAGGCCCAGGTCACGATCCTCAACGTGACCGATTTCCTCGCCCAGGTCCAGCAGCTTCAGGCGGCGTTCCAACAGGTGGACCAGCTCCTCACCCAAGTCGCGGCCGTGAAGATCCTGGAGATCTCCCAGCAAGTGGCCCTGGAGGAGGGCTACCACCTCGTGCTGCGGGTGAAGGACGTGGTGATGTACCGCGTTGAGCCTGTGGTGGATCTCACCAAGGAGGTGGAAAAGCGCCTCTGGGCCCTCTTTGGTTCCTGAGGTGCCTTCGCCTAGGGAGGGGATCGTGCGGGGCGGAGTTTTGGCGCTCGGGGTGTGGCTCGGGGTGTTCTTTGTGGGCGGCGGGGCTCAGGAGGAGCTAGTGGGCGGCGGAGGCTCTATGGCCGTCTTCTTCTTCGCGGATTTGGCGCCCCTGAACGAAGTGCTCGTGGCCCACGGTTTCGCCGGTTTTTCCAGCCCTGTGCTCCTTTGGGGCGGCGGGGGCCTCGCCGGGGACTTGCGGGACATACGGACCGGCGGGTTCGGCTTCGGCGGCGACGCTTACAGCGTTTCCGGGGAAAAGGTGGCCCGGCTTGCGCTCGGCTTCGGCGGGATGGCCTTCGAGCGTGGGATTTGGTCCGGAAACCAAATCGGCCTGAGCTTTGGGGCCCTTCTGGGCGGGGGAAGCGCCGAGCTTGAGCTCGCCCACCGCTTGCCCAGCTCCTTCGCGGACGCCTTGGAGAGCCCCGTCGGTGTCCTCTTCAGCCGGTCCTTTCTCCTCCTTCAGCCGTACTTGGGCGTGGAGTTCTACCTCTTTGACTGGCTCTTCGTGAAAGTGCAGCTGGGGTACACGCTCACCCTGGGCTGGGCGTGGGAGATAGCCGGCCGTCCGGTGGACGGGCCACCGTTGAACCTCAACGCTCCCGTGCTCCAGCTCTTCCTGGGCTTCGGAGGCCGCGTCCCCCTGGAAGAAGGGGGCTAGCGGGCTCAGCGCAGCCGTACCCCTAGGTAGTAAGGCCAGATCACGAGGGCCAGGATCGCCTGCCACCAGAGGAGCTGGGCATAGGCCAGGGTGAACAGCCAGCCCGCGAACCAGAACATGCCCGCAAAACCAGAGGAGCCTGCCCGCCAACGGCGTTCGTAAGCCATGGAGCCTCCTTTGGCCCCATTGTAGGGGTGGTCGCACGGTTTGACGAAAACGGGGCGGGCCACCCGCTTTTTTCTCTCCTGTAAAAAATGGACCCCGGCCCGCGCCAAAGCTTTTTCGGGGAGGTGGGGCAGGACGAGGGTGGCTTTCGGTAACGTTTGCGTGGGTGTCCTTCTAGCTTTGAGCGCCTCCGGCCAACCGGCGATCTACTACCGCACGGGAAACATCCGGGAGGCCCGCGGCGTGGTGGCCACCGATAAGGGCGAGGAAGGAACGACCTTCTCGGGCATGGTGGGGTTCAAGGTGATCCCCAGCGCAAAAGGGTTGCAACTCGTGCTCATCGAGTTGAACCTGGTCTCCAAGGGGGTGCCCCCGAGTCGAGGCCCCACCGGGACGCTCGGCCTCAACCTCATCGACGACGTCATCGCCTGGTACGCCCCACGCGCCCGCAGCGGAAGCTTCTCTCCGCGCATGACCCTCCCCTACGCCCTTATCCACCAGCTCAAGGGCCTTCAAGCGATCGGCACCAAAGGTGAGGACGACGCCTTCATCCCCTTCACTGAGAGCATGGTCGGAAAGCTTGCCGTGCCGTTCCCGGAGGGGCTCCAGGTGCGGGAAAAGGGGTCAAGCTCCGCGGAGATGGAGCTCTCCTTGGACCTCAGCTCCTCCGTTTTCCGAGCTCATCGGAGGCGGGGGCGCGTGCTGGTCCTCCGGGACGGCCTCGGCCAAAATCGTGACCTCCGATCAACAGCTCCGTGTTCCCTGTCCTTGTCCTGAGGCCTGCCGCGGGTTCTGCCCGTGCGGAGGCTGCGGGACCTACCCCCGGACCTGCGGCGCCGTCAACCTCTACCACCTGGCCCATGCGCCGGGCCCCTCCGGGAGCCTTGCGGCCAGCACCGTGGGCTCCATCATGGAGCCGAGCGGTTTTGCTGCGGCAACCCCGGCGTCCAGAGCGCCCAGAACTGCCGCAACTTCTCCAACCCGCTTCTTTGCTGGGGCTACGCGGTCTGCACGGGAAAACCCGACATCGCAGACTGAGCTAAGGAAGAAGGAGGGGCTGGAAACCAGCCCCTCTTTTTACTGCTTGGGGAGGCGGCGCACCTGGAGCTTCCGGCCCTCTTGAGCCACGATTTCCACGGCCTCGCCCCGGGCGATGGGCGGCTCCTCGGCCCGGGCCCACCACAGTTCCCCGTGCACGAACACCCAGCCCTCGGGGTTGAGGTCGTCCCGGGCCTCGCCCACGAGTCCCACAAGGGTTGTGAGCGGCCGCGGACGGTAGCGCTGGGCCGTGAGCCCCTTGGCCAGGACGAAGAAGAGGAGGGCCGTGAGGGTGCCCAGGGTGGCGGCCACCGTGGTCCACGAAAGCCGCACCACCGGCGACTCCACCTCAAAAAGGGAAAGGGAGCCCAACACCAGGCTGGCCAGCCCGCCCATGGTCAGAAGCCCATAGGAGGGGGTGAAGATGTCCAAAACGATCAGGGCGAACCCGAAGAGGATGAGGCCCACCCCCACGAAGCTGATGGGGAGAAGCTGCAGCCCGAAGAGGGCCAAAAGAAGGGAGGGCACGCCCACCACCAGGCCCAAGCCCACGCCCGGGGTCAAAAACTCGTAGATGAGGGCGTAAAGGCCGAGCATGAGCAGGATGTACACCACGTTGGGATCGGCGAGGTACGCGAGGAGCTGATCCCTGAAGGTCATGGAGAGCTCGCGCACCGGGAGCCCCAGGACGGAGAGGGTTCGCCCGTCGCGGAGCTGAAAACCCTCAAGCTTCCGCAAAAGATCGGGGAAGGACTCGGCGATGAGGTCGATCACCCCAAGTTGTAGGGCCTCGCTGGGGGTGAGGGTGGCGGACTGGCGCACGGCCTTCTCGGCCCAGTCGGCGTTGCGGCCGCGGGCCTCGGCGATGGCCTTAAGGCGGGAGGCCGCGTCGTTCACGATCTTCTGCACGGCGGGGTCCTTCTCGTCGGGGAGCTCCCCGCCCAGGGCCACGGGATGGGCGGCGCCCGTGCTCGTCCCCGGGGCCATGGCCGCCACATGCGCCGCAAGGAGAATGAAGGTGCCGGCGGAGGCGGCCCGGGCACCGGCCGGCCCCACCCACACCACCACCGGGGTCTCCGAGGCCAGGAGGGCCTCCACGATCTCCTTGGTGGCCGAGTCCAAGCCGCCGGGGGTGTCCAAAACGAGGATCACCACCGCGGCCCCTCGGCGCTGGGCCTCCCGCAGGCCGCGAAGGACGTAGGCGCTTGTGGCGGGGTTCACCGTGCCGTCCAGGGTCAGCTTCACGACCTCCCCTGCCCCGGCCAGGACCGCGAGGAACAAGGCACAAAGGAGCCCACCCCAAAGCCTCCGCATCGCGAGGATTTTACGCCTGGGGAAGGAGGCCGCCCCTACGGGGAGGGCTCACTCCCCCCGCCGGAAGAAGGTGAGCACAAGTTCACAAAGGATGCGCACGAAAAGCGGCCCCAAAAACAAGGTCACCAGGCCCAGGAACACGAGGCGAATGCTGCCCGCGAGCGCCCCCTCCACCGTGGTGATGAGGCCCATGATCACGGCGATACCCACCCCGATCCAGAACACGATGGGCATAACCCGGGGCGTGATGAACTTGCGAAAAGACACGAAATCCTGCCACCACTGATCCATGCCCTCCTCCTTGTTCGCCGGGCATGAACCTACCCGCAAAGCCTCTTCCGCGTCAAGTCCAACCCTTGGGTAAACTGGGCCCGATGCGCTGCATGGCCACCGTGCTCGCCTTGGGTGGGGCCCTTGGGGGCCTGTGGGTCCTCCTTTGGCGGGAGCCCCGTCCGAGCGTGGCGCTCGCCGGAGGAGCGTTTCTCGTGGGCCTTTGGGTCCTCCAGCGGACCGGGCGCGTGGCCCTGGCCCTCCCCAAGGGTTTCTTCCGCCTGGACCTGTGGCTGCGCTTTTTGGCCTTGGTGGGGGCGCGCGTGGCCTTGGCCGTAGGGCAAACGGCCTGGGCGGCGCTGCGCGGCTCCATCCGGCCCGGCATCCTCGCCGTGCCCCTGCGCCTGCGCTCCGAAACCGCCCAACTCCTCCTCCTTTGGGCCATCACCGTCACCCCCGGCACCATCGCTCTCCTCGCCGAGGGCGATGTGCTCTACGTCCACTGCTTGCACCTTCCCGCGGGCTCCGAGCTTCCGGGCCTGGCGCGCCTCCAGGACCTCCTCGAAAGGATCTGGGAATGACGCTTGCGGTGGAGATCCTTCTTCTTTTGAGTGCGCTTCCTCCGCTGGTGGTGCTTTGGCGGGGCCCGACGCTGTGGGATCGTCTGGCGGGGGCCTCCTCCCTGAACACCCGGGTGGCCCTGGTTTTGGCGGCCCACGCCGCCTTCTCCGGCCACGCGATCCTCTTAGACGTGGCCCTGGCCTACGCCATCCTGGGCTTCCTGGGCACCGTGCTTGTGGCGCGCTTTGGCGAAAGGGGGGAGCGATGAGGCTCGTGGGCGAGGCCCTCCTTGCGCTGGGGCTGGCCCTGCTTGGGGTGGGAGGGCTGGGCATGGTGCGTTTCCGTTCGCCCTATGCACGGCTTCAGGCCGCCGGGGTGGCGGACGTGGGCGGTGCCCTCGCCTTCCTTTTGGGCCTCATGCTCCGCGAGGGCTGGGCGGCCACCGGCGGCCTCACCCTCGTCCTCCTCCTCTTCCTCCTTTTCACCGGGCCCTTGGCCACCCATGCCATCGCCAAGGGCGCCTTCGTGCGCAGGGTGCGGGACTGACATGGTGGCCGTGCTCCTTTCCGCCCTGGCCTTCGCCCTCGCCCTTTTCGCCCTCACCCGCAAACGCCTCCTTTGGGGGGTGATCGGTGTGGGCGCCCATTCCCTGGTCCTGGCCGGGCTCTACCTCGTTTTGGCCGCCCCCGATGTGGCCCTCACCGAGGCCGCCGTGGGGTTCGGCCTCGTGACCTTCGTGTACCTCCTCGCCCTGCGCCGCACCGGAAAACTCGTGGTGGCCGCCTCCCCCCTCTACCCCCTCCTCTACCCCGAGGGCGAGCGCATCGCCGGCCTGGAGTGGGAAATCCTCGCGCGCTTCGCCCGCTGGTGCCACCGGGATCTGGAGGTCATCTGGGTGCCCCGCGCGGAGATCCCCCGGCTTGTGCGCAGCGGGGAAGCCCATCTGGGAGCGGGAGGCTTCCTCCCCAACGCCGAGCCCGACCTTCGCTACACCCGGACGCTCGTGCCCACGAGGCTCGTGCGGGTGCGCGGGGGCGAGGGGCCCTTGGGCGCCGTGGCCGGCGAGCCCAGCCCTCCCCAGCTCGACGGCGAAAAAAAGCTTTTCGAGGACGCCGCGGAGCTCGCCAAGGCCCTGGCCCGGGGCGAGGTGGGCTCCGCCCTCACCGACCTCTTGCACCTCCGGGAGTGGGTCATGCGCGACCTCTTCCCCGAGGCCGAGGTTCAGGTGTTCCCCGAGGAGCTGGGCTTCGCCTTCGCCCTTAATCCCGAGGACGAGGAGCTTTGGGCAGGCCTTGAGGAGTTTCTGGCGGAGCTGGAGCGGCGCGGGGAGCTGGCGGAACTCGTGCGGAGGTACCTCGAATGAAGGTCCTTTTGGCCCTTGCGCTTTTGGGATTGGGTGGGCTTCTGGGTTTAGGGATCGCGGGGCTTTGGCCCCGCCCCGAGCCCCAGGATCCGGAGCCCGTGGCCCGCGCCTGGGGCGTGGCCAACGCCGTGGCCGCCGTGGTCCTGGGCGTGCGCCTTTGGGACACCCTGTTTGAGGTGCTCGTGTACGTGGTGGCCATGGTGGGCGTGCGCTTCTTCCTTGGGGGTCTGCGCTGGCGGGGAGAGCTTCCGCCGGTAGCGGAAACGCCCCTTTTGCGGCGCGCCGCGGACCTCCTTTTGGGGCCCATCCTCGTCTTTGCCCTGTACTTGGCCGCAAGCGGCCACCTCGGCCCGGGCGGCGGCTTCCCCGCCGGCGCCCTCCTCGGCTCCGCCCTCCTCCTTCTGGCCCTGGCCAAGGGCGTGGAACGCTTGAGCCAGGAGCTCTATGAGCCCCGCCTGGAGAGCCTGGAGTACCTGGCCGTGGCCCTTCTCCTCTTTTTGGGCGCGGTGGTCCTGATCTTCCTTGTGCGGGCGCCCGCGGCCTTCATCGCCGCCAACCTCCTCATCGCCCTGGAGGTGGCCATCGGCGCCTGGGCCGTGCTCCACCGCTTCGCCTCCGCCCGCGGGGAGGTGTGAGATGGAGAGCCTGAGCGCCCTCGCCCTGGCCGTGGCCCTCGCCCTCCTGGGCCTTTGGGTCTTGGTTGGGCGCCGAAACCTCGTATGGAAGCTCTTGGGACTGAACGTGGCCTCCGGGGGGAGCATCCTGTTCTTGGTGGCCCTTTCCCATCGGCCTGGGGCGCGGCCGCCCATCCTGGGGTTGGGCCCCGGCCCCGCCGCAGACGCCCTCCCCCAGGCCCTCGTGCTCACCGCCATCGTCATCCACTTCGCCACCCTGGCCCTCGCCCTGGCCCTGGTGATCCTCCTCACCGAGCGCCGCCACACCCAGGACTCCCGAAAGCTGGAGGAGGAGGAGGGATGACTGCGGCCCTGGTGGGGGTGCTGGCGTACCTCGCGCTGGGGATGCTGGGGATGGTGTTTTCCCAAGGCCGGAAGGCCGCGCTTTTGGCGCTTGGCGCGGGGGTGGTGTGCTTGGCCCTTTGGGCCCCGGGTTTCCCGGAGGGCCTGGTGGGGGGGCCGCCCTGGGGGATCGCGGTGGCCGGCGACCCCTGGGCCTTGGCCACCTGGGCCCTGGCCCTCTTCCTCCACGCCGCCGTCCTCCTCCACGCCTGGAGGAGGGACTCCCTCCGCCACAGCCTCCTCACCCTCCTTGTGGGCACGTGTTTGGCCGCCGGCATCTCCCGCGACCTCTTCAACCTCTACGTGGTGCTCGAGCTTTCCTCCCTCCTTTCCGTGATCCTTGTGGCCAAGGAGGGGCGGAGCGCCGCGCTTTGGGCGGCCCTGCGCTATTTGCTCCTCGCCAGCCTGGGGATGACCCTTTACCTTTTCGGTTTGGGCCTCGTGTACGGCCGCACGGGCGTTCTTTCCGTGAGCGATCTGGCCCAATGCGGCGTTTGGGATGCGCCCGTGCGCGTCGGCGTGGGGCTCCTTCTCGCGGGCGCGGCCGTGAAAACCGGGGTCTTCCTCTTCGGCCTTTGGCTCCCCCAGGCCCAAGGCCAGGCGCCCACCGAGGTATCTGTCCTCCTTTCGGGCCTGGTGGAGAAGCTTGGGGTTCTCACGTTGGCCCGGCTGGCCGAGGCCTTTCCGGTCCACCCCATGCTTTGGGCCCTCGGGATCGTCACCGGCCTGGGCGGCGCCCTCTACGCCCTGCGGGAGCCCGACCTCAAGGTGTTCCTGGGTTTCTCCACCATGTCCCAGCTGGGGTACATGCTTTTGGGGCTGGGGTTGGGTGCGGAGCTTGGGGCCCTCCTTTACCTGGTGGCCCACGGGGTTTTCAAAGGGCTCCTGTTTTTGTGCGCCGGGGAGGCGGTGGAGGCGCGCGGGGTGCGGACCATCCCGGAGCTTGCGGGGAGGGTGCCGCGGCCGGCGGCGCTGGGCCTGGCCTTGGGGACTTGGGCCATCGTGGGCCTCCCGCCCCTCGCGGGCTTCGCCGCGAAAGCCGTCCTGTGCGCGGATCAGCCGGGCTGGACCAAGGCCATCTACCTCCTCCTCACCTTGGGAACCGCGGCCTCTTTTGCCAAGCTCTTTCCGCTTTTTCGCGGGCAGGGCGAAGGCCGCTGGGCTGGGCCCGCCCTCCTCGCCGCCGGGCTCACCGGGCTGAGCGCGGCTCTGCTCCTTTGGTTCCCTGGCGGGGGGTGGACCGCGCGCCTCCTCGAGGCCTTTCTTTCCGTGCTGATCGGTGTTCTTCTCTACCGATGGCTTTGGTTCCGGGCGCTCCCCCTCCCCCGCTTCACCCTGGACCGGGCCCTCCTTTCCCCGCTCCTGCTCACCGCCCTCCTCACTTTCCTGCTTCTTTTTTAGAGG
>JAUQPF010000028.1 GCA_030550535.1 Candidatus Bipolaricaulota bacterium | reverse complement strand
AGACACATTAAACGAGGCACTATGGGCGCTTTCGATCTACCGCGGCTCGGGCCACAACGTGCCAACGATGATCCTAGGGGTCGTGCGGCTGTGGGTCCTCCGGATCCCCCTCTCCTACGTCTTCGGGTTCACGTTGGGCCTCGGGGCCGACGGGGTGTGGTGGGGGATGTCCCTCTCCAACGTCCTCGCGGGCCTGATCGCCCTGGGGTTCCTCCTCTCCCGAGGCTGGCAGCGGTCGGTGGTGGAGCCTGTGCCTCCCCGAGGTTGACCTCCTCCAGGAGGGGGGAGGCCGGCCTCCATCCCGCCGGACCCGGCTAGGATCGCTCCCGTTCTGCAGCCAGAGGGCGCCCCCTTGGGAAGGAAAACGAGCGCGGGGCATGGCTGGGCTTTGGGGGGGTAGCGACCTAACGGTAACCCAATCATGAATCCTGCCTGAGAGGGGAAGGGGGCTAAATCCTGATGGTCGGAAAGCGCGCGCCCTCGGACAGGGTATCCTGCCCGAGGGAGAGGAAAAAAGGGCGTGCTTTCGTAACATCAGATTCAGGGACACTCCCATGCACGGGCTCGAGGGCTTCGAACGCCCTGGCCGAAACGGTGTTGGCTAAAAGCTCAGTCCATTCCATAGACATGCAGGAGCTCTCGAGGGCCCCCAGGGGGGATCACCCCTGCGGGGCCCCCGCTGGGCCCGGCCGCGGAGCCCCCTTGCGGAGGGGCTTGCACCGGTTCCGGTGAGGGGTGCCCCCTTCGAAGGAAGGCCCGTTCCTGAGGGATTTTCCGTGCTCGCGTTCGCCAAGGCGAACGGACTCGTTCGTCCCGGTGATTGGCAAGACCCGGGCTCTGTATTAAACTACGCATCGAGAACCTAGGAGCATGAAACGAGGTACGACGGGGAAAACAGTGGGGGAGCTTCCGAGGCTGGAAGGCCCGTGCAGGGAGGTGGGCCTCGCAGGAAGGTGGACAAGAAGGCAGTCTGACAGCCGTAAGGGCGAGGCCAAGAGGCAAAACCCCGGGTTCCGCGAAAAGGCTCGGGAGGTGGGATTTGCGAAGAAAAGTCGGTGAAACCGTGCGGCGATTCGTAGGTTTAAGTCTTTTGATGCTTGCCTTGGTCGTCTTGGTCTCCCCAGGTTTTCCACAATTCCCCGGGGAGGTGAGGGCCCTCGGGCCGGAGGGGATCGAAGGCTCCCGCTCCGAGGCCGACGTCCCCGAAGAACCTCTGCTTTCAGGCTCGTGGTGGGAAGTGCGCTGGGAATGCGTGGTTTTCCGGGGGCCCCGGGAGATCGTCTTCGGACCCTGCACCTACAAATGGAGTTGCGCCCAACGGGGTCACCCCTTCGGGCAGGACGTGTACGAATACCGCAGGGTGGAGCGGTGCTGCCAAGCTTGGTTGTACCTGGGCGGCTTTCGGGTTTCCCCCTTAGGTGATCCCGTATGCGAGGAGAGCTGGAGCCTGGAGGACATCCGCGTGGTGTGCGGGTGTGTACCGGATGACCCCGTTCCTTTCCCTGGCCAAGAAAAGGAGGGGTGACATGAGGCGAAACCTCGCGTGCCTTATTCTGGGGCTTTTCATCCTCGGCGGTGCCGCGTTCGCGCAACGGGAGTCTCTGGAGCTCCTGGTCCCGCTCATCCCGGTGCGCACCCCGGTCGGCCCGACGATCCATGGCGAAACGATCGACCTGGCGGCGCTCGTGGGGAAGATCGTCCTTTTGTGCTTTGACGTCTGGGTGCCCTCCTTGGCTCGCGATCCTGCCTTGGAACCCTATTTGGCCTCCTACGTGAGGGAAAAGCGCCAACATCTTGCGTTCTTACAGGCGTTGCATGAGACCTTCGAGGAGGTGGTGGTGGTCGGGGTGTGGAGAGGGGAGACCTCGGAAAGCCTGGCACGGCTTGTGGATCAGTTCGGCCTCACGTTCCCGGCCATCCCCGATCCCAAAGGGGACATAGCGGAAAGGTTCCGCGTGGGGCGCTTCCCCACCATCCTCCTCATCGATGCGGCGGGCGAGCTGCGCGGGGTCGGCGCTGCCTACTTCAACCCCTGGGATCTCTTCTTCTACCTCGTTTGGGGCACGCCGCTTTCGGAGCTCCTTTCTCCTCCTGCCCCGTGAGGAAGGCGGGGAAACCGGAAGGATAAAAAGGTTCAGGTCAGCGCTTTCTGCTCACGGGTGGCCGAGGCCGACCGGCTCCCCTGCCGGACCGCCGGGGTGAGCGAACGCTCCCAGGGTAAGCTCAGAAGGGGATTCTGCGGATGCGCCGGGGATGGGGCCCGTCCGTCCTACGCTCCCCACCCGAAGGCGTGCGGACTTGGGCCTGGGCCTTGTCGGATGGGGTTTGGCCTTGCCCCTTCCCTTTTGGGGAACCCCATGGAGGGCCTACACCTTCGGAACAGGTTCGTCCTCTTTGCAAACAACCCCCAGGGGAAACCGAGGACTCCTCGGGGGCGGTCGGGGCGGCGGATCCCGAAGGCACGTTCATCGGAAAAGGGCGCTTTACTTTCGGACCTCGGGCGCCCGGGACCCTTGCGCTTTTGGGGCCGTAGGGTTGCTCCACCTTTTTTATTTTACCTACTCGTAGCGCAGGGCCTCCACAGGGTCCAGGCGGGAGGCGCGCACCGCCGGGTAAAGCCCAAACCCAAGGCCCACGGCGGCGGAAAACCCCACCGCCAAGAGGGCCGGATACCCGCTCATCACAAAGGGCCAGCCCCCAAACAGCGCACCCAGCCAAGCGCAAAGCCATCCCAAGCCCAAACCCAGGAGCCCCCCCAGGAGGCAGATCACCACGGCCTCCGCCAGGAATTGGTTACGGATGTCCCGGCGGCAGGCGCCCACGGCCATGCGGATCCCGATCTCCCGGGTGCGCTCCACCACGGATACGAGCATGATGTTCATGATCCCGATCCCACCCACAAGGAGGGAGATGGCCGCCTCGCTCCCCAGGATCAGGGTCATCGTGCGCACGCTCTCCTCGTAGATCTCGATCACCGCCTTCTGTACGGTCACGGCGTAAGGGTTAAGCCGCGCAGTCCTCACGCCACCTGCTCCGCCCAACAAGGTCCCGAGTACCCCGCGCGAAGCGAGCCCCCCTGTTGTCGTTTGCGCTTGGGGGGATATGGCCGCAAAGGTCGCCGCGAGGACGCTTTCGATCGAGGCCGCAGCGCGTTCCACGGAGTTCGCATCCACCGCCTGGGCGATGTAGGTCGTGAACTGACGGGTCCCCGTGAGGCTCTGTAAGGTAGCCAGCGGCACGTACACGTAATCATCAAGGGTTTGGTTCCCGATGGTGCCCCGGGCCACCATCGCCCCCACCACCCGAAAGGGCACCTTTTGGCCGGCCAACTCCACGGTGAGGACTTGCCCCACCGGATCGTCCAGGGGGAAGAGGTCGCGGGCCACGTTGGCTCCAAGAACCGCCACCTTCTGTCCTGGGTCCAGGTCATGGATGAACCGGCCGGACGCAGGATAGAAGTCATCGAAAAGGAGGGGATAGGCGGGGGTCACCCAGAGAAGGGATAGATCACGCGATTGCGTCCCGAGGCTCACCGTTCCCCGACTTGAGGCGATGGGCACCACCAGGGACACGTGTTCCGCGGCGGCCAGCCGATCGGTGAGCTCCGCGGTGAGGGCGCGGGCCGCCGCGGCCGATTGGATCGCGGTGGGAAAGACGTTGATCGTGATGGTGCGGATCCCCAAGCCCGCGATGCGTGCCCGCATCTGGGCGGTGGCCCCACTCACCAAGGAGATCGTGGCCACCACCGCTCCTACCCCGATCACGATCCCCAAAACAGAGAGCACCGCCCGCAGCCGATGCGCGGCCAAGGCCCCCAGGGCCGTCCGCACAAGATCACCGGGGCGCACGCCGCTCCTCCTGGATGAGGCCATCCCGCAAGACCACGATGCGCTGCGCCTGGGCTACCACCTCCGGCTCGTGGCTCACGATCACCACCGTATGGCCCTCCCCGTGCAAGGAGACGAATATGACCACGATCTCTTGACCCGTCTGGGTATCGAGGTTGCCCGTGGGCTCATCGGCCAGAAGAAGCTTGGGGGTGTGAACGAGGGCACGGGCCAGGGCCACCCGTTGCTGCTGTCCCCCGGAGAGCTGGCTGGGGCGATGATGGGCGAACGCTGCGAGGCCCACGCGGGCCAGGGCCGCGAGCGCTTGTGCCTTCTGCTCGGCCGGGCGGACCCGCGCGTAGGCCAAGGGCAACGCCACGTTCTCCCAGGCCGTCATGCGGGGAAGGAGGTGGAACTGTTGGAAGACAAAAACCTATCTTGGCGTTGCGCACGCGGGCCAGCGCATCGGCGGAAAGCTCCGCGAGGTCCATGCCCTCGAACAGGACCTGTCCCTGCGTGGGCCGATGCAACGCGCCCATGAGGTGAAGGAGCGTGGACTTCCCCGAGCCGGAAGGCCCGGTCACGGCCAGGAACTCCCGCTCCACAACCACGAGATCCACCCCCCGCAGGGTCCGAAACGAGGTCGGGCCCATCGGGTAGTCCTTCACCACGCCCCGGAGCTCAAGAAGCGTGCTCATGGCCTGGTGGGGGGTGCGAAGCCCGGCATCGCCGGCGGGTTCCCGGGCTGGGTGGGTTGCGCGGTTGCCGCGGAGGTGGCGAGCATGCGGGAGGGATTGAGCAAGATCACGTCACCCTCCTGAAGCCCAGAGCGGATCTCTGCCCAAAGCTCGGAAGTAATGCCCACGGTCACCGCCTGGCTCGTCGCCTGGTCGCCCGCCACCTTCATCACCACCCAGCCCCGGCCCGCGCGTACCAGCGCGGAAACGGGAACCCGCAGGACGTTCTGGGCGCTGGCCACGGTGATCTCCACCCGCGCGGTGTAGCCCACGAGCACGGCGGGATCGGTGGAGAGAAGCTTGGCCGTCACCGGGACCACGGTGGTGGTGCCACGGGTCACGGCCCGTCCGCCCATCCTCACGATCTCCACAGGGAACGTTCTGTCCGAAAGGGCCTCGATCACCCCTATACCCCGCTGCCCCACCTTGAGGGAGGGCACATCCAGCTGGTCCACGTTGACCTCCACAAAGAGCTCGCTCGTATCGATGAGGCTCAAGGCCCAGTTCTCGGCAGCGGCTGTGGGCTGGCGGATCTCCGTGACCACCCCGGGGAAGGGCGCGCGGAGGGTGGTGTTCTCCAAATTGGCTTTGGCCAGGTTATAGGAGAGCTCGCGCTCCCGGATGAGGGCCGGCACGCCTTGGGCCTTGGCTTCAACGAGCGCCCGCTCCGCCTGCAAGAGAGCCAGTTCCTCTTGTGTGCTATCCAGCCGGACCAGGACCTGGCCTTGCGTGACCCGATCGCCCACGCTCACCAGGAGTTCCCTGAGCTTGCCCCCGGAAGGGTGAAGGTGTACTCCTGCTTCGGTACCACGGTACCGTAGGCCACAATGCTGCGCACGACATCCCCCCGGGCCACGGTGTACGTGGCGCCCAGGGTAGAGGCCGGGGAGGGGCGGCGGGAATTCCGGGTGATGGCCAGGGCCACACCCGCAGCCGCGACACCCAACCCTACGCGGACAAGCCACGTTTTCCCCTTGAGCTTCAACCGAACCCCCTCATCGCACCCACGCCTCCCAATCCATAGGCCCCTCCAGCGCCGCCTGCAGGCTCAAGTAGGCGGTGAGGAGGGCAAGTTCCCGATCCTTGGCCTCCCGCAGGAAGGCTTCCTTGGAGGCTTGGAACTCCCGCCACTCGGTTTCGCTAAGGATCCCCGCCTCATACCGACGGCGCGCGATCTCCGCTTCCAAAGCCCAGCGTTCCTCCTCAAGGGGGAGGCGTTCCAGGGCTTTCAGAGCAGAAAGGACGTTATTGACCTCCCGGAGGAGCTTCTGGCGTGCAGAGGCCCGCACGCTTTCCAAGCTGAGCTCCGCTGCGACCGGGTGGACCTCGGCCATTCGCACCTGGGCCAGCCGATCCGGCGCGAAAACATCGAACCGCAGGGTCCAGCCCAGGCGGAGCCCTGCCGGCCCCGCCGAAAGATCCACGGTAGCCGTAGGAAGCCAGGAAAGCCGCGTTTGCTCCAAGTTCTTCTGGGCCTCCTCGAGCTTTTCTCGGGCCGCGCGGACCTCGCTCGCGCGTTCTACAGCGGCCTCCAGATCCAGCGTGCTGAGGAGCCCTTGGGCCGCCATCTTCAAGGCCTCCCTGTCCAGGGCAATAGGAACGAGTTCCCGTTCCTCCATGATCCCCAACTGCTCTTGCAAGAACCGCGCTTTCTGGCTCTGAAAATCAGCCCAGGTTTGTTCCCAAGTGAGCTGGGCTTGAATCACCGCGAGACGGGCCTGCAAGAGGTCGAGGTCGCTGGTGAGTCCGGCCGCGGCCTTCGCCTCCAACGAGGCCAAGTTTTCTTGGGCCTTCTCCAGACTCCTCCGGGCTTGGTCCGCCCGGGCCTCTTGGGAAAGAAGGCCGGTGTAACCTTGAACCACGCTGAGGATCACGGAATTCTTCGTGCGCTCCAACGCCCGCTGGGCCTCCAGGACGTTGGCGGCAAGCCTCGCCAGAGGTTCCGCGGCCGCCATGGGCCGGACGAAGTCCAGCGTGAGGGAAAACCCCAAGCTCCAGCTGGCCGAGGACCCCGGGCTAGGCCGAAGCTGAAGGCCCCCGGAGAGCCGGTTCGCTGTGGCCACGGGAACACTGAGGGAGAAAGCTAACCCAACCTCCGGCCAAAGCTCCTGGCCCGGCGTGAGGCTCACGGAAAACGTGGGCAGGATCGTTTTAACCTGGGAAGCCTGATACTGGAGCTCGGCCAAAGCCACCTGAACCTCGGCCCTCCGCAGGTCCGGATGGCCACTCAGAGCCAGGGCCACAGCCTCCCGAAGGCTCAATTCCCCCCCCGGCCGCCCCCACCGCCACGAGCAGCCCTATCCCGAAAAGTCGCCCCAACACAAGAAACATTATTTAGCGGATGGTGTGGAGATTTTGTGGAACGGGAGTGGAAGAGCCGGGCACAAGCATAGTGCCTCGTCTACTGTGTCTTGGCTGCATGGTGGCTTCCCATAAGCACTTCCGCAAAGCCTCGGAGCCGACGCCCTTCCAGGCGCTCGTTTAGGTCATTGAGCACCAAGTACAAGAGTTTCACGCGCGCTTCCTCCCCGGGAGAACCCACCCCCTTCGTTCGCCGCTGCACCTCCTAGCTCATCGGCTCCAGATGGTTCGTGGTACCGAGGTACCGGCGGATCGGCCGGGGATCCCGAAGAAACGTAAGAAGCGCAAGCCTTGGCCTTCCAGCAGGCCCCGATGCGGGGAACGTATGTTCCCCAGCGTTCCCGTAGCCTCTTAAGGGTTTCCTTGGCCTCTTCTTCTGTCTCTGCCCGGTACACAACCCTAAGGTCCTCGGCCAAGGCCTCCCGGTCCTTCTTCCAGGCTTGGTTTAGGGCGTCCCGCACCGAATGCAGCACATGAAGCTCGCAGTCCGCCTCAGGGAAGATCTTCCGAAGCGCTTCCTCCAAACCCGGAAGGTTATCGGTCACAAAGATCCGTACCCTCCGCACACCCCGACGCCAAAGATCCTTCAGCACCTCCTCCCAGTTCCGGGCGCGCTCCCCTTCCGCCGAAAACACGAAGCCCAAGATCTCCCGGCGTCCATTCGGCTTCAGGCCCAGCGCAAGGTACACCGGCTCCTTGGCCGTCTTCCCTCTGCGGATGGAAAGAAATGTCCCGTCCAGGAACACGGCGTAGTACTCCTCATCTAGGGGCCGTTCCCGCCAGGCCTGGACCTCCTCCTCCACGACTTGGGTGAGGCGGGAGACGCTCTGGGGGGAGTAGAATGCGCCGTAGATCCCCTCTAAAAATCGGGAGATGGCCCGCGTGCTCACCCCCGCGGCATAAAGGGCCAGGAGGGCCTCCGAAAGCTCCAGGGACGTGCGCCGTCGGTAGGGGAGGATCCGAGAGGATGAAACTCCCCCTCGCGGACACAGGGGACCTTGAGGTCCTCCAGGGGACCCGTAAGGGTGAGGAGGTTTCGGGTGTAGTACCCGTTGGCCTTGGTAGGATGCTCCGCAAGGTACAAGGCCCGCTCCTCCCGCATGAGCCGCTCCAGAAGCTCCTTAACCATGGCCTTGATCTGCTCTCCCACTTCTCTTAGGATCTCTTCGCGGGTTTTGTCCGCGATAGGGGCCTTCCCTCCTTTCTTTTTCTCGTCTTTCTGGGAAGGCTACCATGCTGCCCTGTGGACACACTTCCCGAGACACTACCCTTGCGGACCTTAGGGGTGCGGTACCGCGAGAGCTGGTTTCACCGCGCTGGAGTGCCCGTAATTTTTCGTGCATCGGCTGAGGTTTGAACCCCATCG
>JAUQPF010000054.1 GCA_030550535.1 Candidatus Bipolaricaulota bacterium | reverse complement strand
CTGTCCCCTGACAAGCGCAGCATAAACCCTTGTTCGTTGTCGGTGCTCCATATCTGGCAGCACTTGCCTCCCGCACTTTTGAGGACGCACTTTTCCCAGAGAAGATCCCGTACGAGTGCGCTCACCTTGCCCACGAAAACGCCGGGTTGCACCTCCATGAGCCAGGAGCTGAGCTCACCTCTTAGACCCCGCGGCACCCTCTCCAGGATCATCACCACCATAGTTCACCCCGCCTTGGACTTGGCCCTGAGGATCCCACAAGGGCCCCGGGGCCGCGCCATCCTCAGCGAAGAGCTCGTCTTCAGAATAGGCTTGTGGCATCCCTCCCAATCCTTCGAAAAGACGGAGGAGATCCTCCGCCACCCTCTCCAGGAGTCTTCCCGCTCGGATATGGGCGCGGATGGTCTTGCGGGTGCGCTCCTCGGCTCCCGCTGGTCCCTGAGCCACAGCCTCAAAAGCCGCGGGGACGACGAGGTCCGCCTTGTAAAGGTCGGCCACATCGTACACGAAGGAAAGCATCTTCCCCGTATGGATGAACCCAAGAGCGGGACTGTATCCCAGGGAGACGATGGCCGCATGACATACCCCGTAGAGGATGGATGTGCCCACGGAGATGGCCCGATTGACCGCATCGGCTGCCAGCCAATTCCCACGCTGGTACTTGCGACCTTGCCAAGGCACACCGGTTTCCCGACTGCAGCGTGCATAGATGTCCCGCACCCGCGCGCCTTCCAACCCGCGGATCTGGCGGAGGGACAGCCCTTCCGGGAGGGGCTCGCGAAAGCGTAAGCGGTACAGGCGCATCACCACCTCCATGTGTTCGTGGGGGTCAGCCCAAGCACGGACTTGCTGGATGAACCTTGCGCTGGAGCGGGTTTCTCCTAGCCCGCTGGCGTAGAACCTTGTTCCGTCTTCACCCACCCAAAGGATGGCACAGCCTCGGTCGCAGAGGGTCTTCACGGCCGCATGAGTGATGGTGGTTCCGGGTCCGAGGATCAGCACGCCCAAGGCTGCGGCGGGAATGGCCACGACCTCTTCAGCCCGGTAGAGCATCACAGCCCCGTGCTCTTGCCCCACCACCGCCTGTTCCACATAGAGGTAGGAAAGGCCGTCGCAGAACTGCGGCAGCTCCCGGAGGTTTTTGATGCGTTCCGGTGGCATGGCCTTAGGCAAGGCGGGCCAGGGAGAGCAGCCCCATCCCCAGACCCTTCGCCGGGCCTATCCCCCTGGCCAAAGCCTCTCTTAGGCGGGCCGGATCGAGTACCTGGAGGATGCCTTCGTAGAGCACGGCTTGGATGACGATGGGGTGGGGCTCGCCTTTGCCGGGCTTCCAAGCACGGATGCGTGCCTCCCCGGTCACCGCTGCGCGCAGGACCCTAGCCCCCGCATCCGCAAGCTTCCGCTCAAGCCACTCCATCTTCTCCTCGTCGGTGCGCAGGGCATGGCGCTTGTCCAGGCGCTTCACGGTGGGGTTGGCCCGGAGACGGAAGCGGAGCACCTGCCCCTCCTGAAATTGGGGATCGAAGAACTTGGGGCTTGTGGGGTCCAGCTCCCCGTAGTCGGGAAAGCGTGCGAAGACCTTGGACCAGTCCGGGCGGGTAAGCGTCTGCACGAGGACCACCGGGGGTGTCAAACGGTACGGTTCCACCCGCCAAAGAAGCCGTTCTTGCCGCTCTTTGAGGGCCTCGGCCACGCTCCAGGAGAGGGTGCGGTGCATCTCGTAGGGGTTGGCGAGATCCTGGCGGGCTTGCTGGCAACGCAGGTTCAAGGTGAGTTTAGATAGATACATAGGGTACCTCCCCAAAGCCGCGGGCAAGTTCCACCACGAACCGTGGGCCGAAGCGCCGTTGGGCAAAGGGACCCAGGGGCTGATCCCAGACCATCCGGCCTGCCTTCCCTTCCAGGACGTACAGCACCGTCTCGGGAGGGCGCTGCCCCGGATCGATGAGGGCCGGGAGGTAGGGATAGCGAGCGAGCGCCTCCTCCAGAGGCAGCATCTGCAGGCCGTCAGGGAGGTAGACGGGCGGGCTGGGCACGTAGCCCTTGCGCCCCAAGAAAAGGGGCCAGCGCGGGTTGCGCAAAGCAGCGTGGACCTGCGCTAGGATCCCCTCCTCGCCTTCAAGGCCAACGAGGAACGCTGCGTCCGCCAGGTAATAGCGCCAGCTCTGCACGTCGTGTGTGCCGCGCAGATCAGCGGTGAGGACGCCCTGAGCTGTTTGGTAGTCCACCATGAGGACGCCGGGCTTGTCCACGCGCACGCCCATGCGCAAGGCCGCAAGATCGGAGACGTCCTCCGCCCGATCTCGGCCCAAGGCCGCCGCAAGGAGGCCGACGACGCCGCTTTTGGTGGGATAGGGCCAGGTCTCCCGGTGGTCGAAGCGGCTGCGAGTTCCCCAGGACTGCATTGGGCCCTGAAGCCGCAGAAGGAGGGTAGCCACCTCACACCCCCAGAAGGGCCTCCAAGGCTTTCTCCAAGGCTTTTTCCATGTCTGCAAGGCTTGAAAACGCAGGGAGGGAACCCGTCCCCACGCCCGTGAGGTCCAGGGCTCCTTTCCACTCCGGATTCAGGGGACCGAAAATGGCGTCGAACTTCTCCCATTCCCTAAGAAGGGCCTCCACGGACAGGGCGGAGAGGCTGGTGTCGTCCTTGGGGCGCACGGGCTTCTCGAAGGCGGTGGCGAGGTTGCGGGGCAAGCCCTCGCCTGCGCGGAAGGCCAGGAAGAGCGGGGGGTTGTGGGCCGCAAAGCTGTTCTGCTTCCCCGAGGGCAGGGTGAGGGCAAACGCCTTGAAGAAGGCAAGCGCTCCCTTAAGAGCCAGTTCACGGTCGTCCTGAAGGTTTTCGAGCAGCTTCTTGAGATCCACAACGGCATAGCGGTAGAGCGTGGCGGAATAGAACTCCACGTCGCCCATCATGCCCGCTCCCGCCTCCTCGCGGGGGTTGAGGTCGTCCACGGCCGTATAAAAATCGAACTCCCGATCCACCTTGTGGGTGGAGATGGCGTGCGCCACCTGGGCGGCCGCATCCACCCCCAACTCCGGACGGTCCGCCACCATCCGCCCAAACAAAGCCAGGTCCACGGCTTTGCCCCCGTCTAGGACCTTCTCCAAGGCCTGCGCGAGCTCCTCGCTCACCTCCGCCTTCTTTTTGCCCTTGGCCTCAGAGGCGGTGAGGGCCTCCAGGTTTTCCCGAATGAGGGCTGCCAGGCGCGCCAGCTCTCCCTCCCCCAGGAAGAGCAGGTACTCTGTTTGTCCTTCCCTCACCCCAAAGCCGATGGCGTTCAGGGCGTTCTCCACGGCTAGGCGAGCTCGCTCAGCCGGCACGTCCGCAAGCTTCTGCAGGAGGGCCTCCACCAGGCGCCGGGTGCGCACCGCCCGCTCCGTAGGGGAAAGAAGAGGCCAGTCTTTGAAGGCCATCCGTACCGCTCGCTTCTGCGCCTGGCTGGAGATCCGCGCCCGCCTGAACCCGCCGAACATGGCGTCCTTGGGGCTCCCCGTGTCGTCCCGGTTCAGGTTGCACGGGGCCACCGTCTGAATCACGTGCACCTCCAAAAGCTTCATGCCCTCACCTCCTCTTTTTCTTCTGGGGATACGCCGTAGAACTCCCGCGCCCACCGCGCCTGGACCTTCCTTTCGGGGTGGAACCAGTTCAGGAGGTCATCCAGGAGGCGGGCGAAATCCACCCCTCCCTCCACCAACCCCATGGTTTGGCGAAGACGGAAGGCGATCTGGTCGTGATCCGCATCCAAGAGGGCCAGGAAGCGTCGTTCCACGCTGGCTGAGCCCCGCTCCTGCATGCATTCGCGCAGGGCCCTGGCCAGGGTTCGTCCCTCCTCGTGCTCCCCGTCCTTCAGGGCGTAGAGGGCGGCCACGAGGTAATGGGCCTCCCGCACCCAGCCTTCCCCCCGCACGAAAGGCTCCACGTAGGGCATGGCCGGGGGATACGTTCCGGGAGGGAAGGCCAGGCTTCGGCGGAGCACCGCCCGGGCCGCGGTCCATGCCCTCTCAGCCGCCTTCAGCCTCTCCAACTGCTGCAGGAAAGCCGCGCCGCTCATGAGCCCACCCCCTTGAGCCTCCCTACCGCCGCGAGGACCACCCGTTCGCCCTCGACCAGACTCCGCAAGTGTCGCGCTTGCGTGCCCAAGCACCGCCGCGTCTCCTGCCAGGCCGCTAAAGCCGCTCCTCTCAAGCACCTCTGCCAGAAGGCCAAGGCCTCCTCCTTCCCCAAAACCCCCACCAGCTCCAAAAAGGCCCGGTCCAGCTCGGCCCAGTACCGACGTAAGAGAGGAAGCGAACGTACGAAGGCCTCGCGTTCTCTAAAATCCCCGCTTCCTAAAAGAGCCTGAGCGATTTTCTGTGCCGCTTGGTGCAGCTGCTGACCGAGCTCCTCGGCCTGCCGGATGGCCTCGTACAGTTGGGTCTTGCCAAGCGAGGTAAGGAAGTCGGGCGGAAGGGGGTAAACCTCGCGCCGGACGTCCAGGAGCTTGGCCTGGTCGGTGACCTGACCGAGCACCCTGAGGGTCATGGGGCAGGGATACGCATGAAGCAGGCGAGCGCTACGCGAAAGCTCCGTGGCATGGATCACCGTAGCCGCCAGTTCACCTCGGGCTTGAGGCAGCGTTGCGGCGAAGTCTCGCCAGAAGCTCTTGTCCACCCTCAACCTCAAGGGTTCAAGATCCTCTCCGTCTGCGCGCCTGTAGGCCACCATGGGGTCGCGGAACGCGGCCTCAAGGGGTGTAATCCCCGGCCCATAAGCCATAAAGCGCACCCCGTCCCCTTCGTCCAGGAAGCGAATGCCGCGGGTGGGCCAGGTGTACACCCGGGTCACCCCATCGAGAGGCCATTGGGTCGCCCCCCTTTCCACGTCCTTAAGCCGAAGGGGGGCGACTTCCCAAATAGGGGCGTCACCGTCGGGCTTATAGGGAGCGACGAGGTTCAGGACCAATGTCGCGAAGAGGTTGGGGCCTGTGGGGAGGAACACGGCAGCGCGGGCCAGCGGCGCATCTTTGGCCGCCGTGACCCCGAACCGGCGGAGCAGACCGCCGGGCGCAAAGGTTTGGTGGACCACAAGGGCCCGGGCCGCCGCCCCATAGGAGAGCGGGGCAAGCCGCGCCTCGTCCTCCACCGTGTGGTCAAAGAGCGTGGGGTTATGCCCGCTGGCGATCTCAGGAAGGAGGCGGTTCCAGGGCAGCGGGGGTGGGCTTTCCGGCAGGTCCGCTATTTGCCAAAACGGCGCTGTGGGGTGGAAAAGGAAGAAACGATCGTAGTGCTTGTGGAAATAAGATTCCAAATCGCTTTTCGGGAAGGACCCGTTCACCAGGAGGTCCAAGCTCGCGTTCAGATCGCGCGGCCCATTGATTGCCCGATGGAGAACGGCAAGGAGAAGGCGGTGAAGGGCGGCCTCGACCAAAGGAGAGGGGGTTTCGATGCCCGAGAGCGCGGGGGCTTGGAGGAGGGCCGTGGCGAGTCCCACCTCTTCCACCTGTTCTCCCCTGCGCACGGGGATCCACGGTTCTTCCAGCAAATTGAATTTGCGCAATAAATCACCTCCCTGGCGAGAGGAGCTTAAGTCCATCCTCTCTTAATGCGCCAAGGCCCACCATCGTGAATGCATATCCCCACCGTTCATTTAACCGCACTGTATACCACCCCTAATTCCGGGTTCACTTCCACCCTGAACGCCCCGCCTTCGTGGCGGAACACCCGTCCCACCTCCAAAACCCTGAGCCCCCGCAGGAGGCTCGTGCCTCGCCAACTCGGCGGGGGGGTCTCCTCGCGCAGCTCCTGGGGGATGGGCGGACGGGAAAGCCGCACAACCCGCCCCCATATCCTCAGGACCTCCTCCTCAGAGAGCTCTCCTTTGAGCTTCACGGGATGCTCGCCCGCCGCATCCAAGAACCACACCCCTTCCCGCACATACAACGGCACTACGGGCACACTCGGCTCTCCTAACCGCGTGAGGAAACGCTGCGTGCGCGCATCTTCGGCGTCGTCATCCAGGCGAAGGACCTCGGCGAAGGCCGCGCTCGTCGTCTGTGCGAGAAGGTCTTCCACGGAGTCAAGAGCCAGATTCCTGGCCGTTTCTTGCTCCCGCTCCCATCGAGTTTTCCAACCCTTACAGCTTGCCTCAGCTTGGTCGCGCCAGACGCTCGGGAAGTCCTCGGGATTCCGCGTGTACACCTCCTCGAGAAGGGGTTCGAGATCGGACGGGATCTCCAAGATCTTCCGCTCCCGCAGGCTTAGCCACGTGGAGAGGAGCACGTACTCCTCGTAGACCCGGTTCCAGTAGAGCGGGGCACCAAAATCCGGGGGCTGAGGGCCCAGCCCGCCCACAAGGAGGACAGGCTCGGCGTGGACCTTGGGACGCGACCGCGGATGACGATGGAGCCGGCCCGCCCGCTGGAGGAGGAGGTCCACCGGAGCCAAATCCGAGTAAAGAAGGTCAAAGTCCAGGTCCAGACTTTGCTCAGCCACCTGAGTGGCCACGAGGATGGCTTTTCCTGGGCGCGGACCCTCTTTCCCAAAGAGGGCCAACGCCACCGCCTCCCGCAGCGCACGCTCCTCTGCAGGAAAACGGGCATGAAGAAGGAAGACCAGGGTTCCGTCCCCAAGGCGTTTTCCCACTACGGCGTCGGCCTTTTCCTTCCGGGACTCCCGCAGGTCCCGCCAGGCTCCCTCCTTCGAGACCTCCCCAAAGATGTCAAGGAGACCCCCCAACGTAAGCCTCTCCCCTGCGCCCAAGGCCTGATAGAGGGCTTGAGCCCGGTCCACGGTGTTCACGATGACACCTAGGGCCCCGGGAAGGCGGTCCTTGAGGAGTTTCGCCAAGGTCTCCACATCCACCGGGGCTTCAGACACCCGTAGCCTTCGCTTTTCAACAAGGGGCGGGGTCTTCGCCTTCACCAGGTTTCCCCCTGCGAACACCGCGACCCGCGGATAGGGAGGAAGATGCGGCGCCACCGCGCCCCACGCCCGCAGGAGCTCCTCGCGCTTCTGGCGCGGGAGGGTGGCGGTCATCAGGACCACGCTGGATCCCAACGCCCTCAACCAGCGCAAAAGCGCGGCGATGAGCCCCGAGGTGTAGGTGTCGTAGGCGTGCACCTCGTCCAAGACCACCACCCGGTTCATGAGCCCCCACAGGCGCACGAAGTGGTGCTTCACCTTGAGAACCCCAAGGAGGGCCTGATCCACCGTGCCCACCCCGTGGCGGGAGAGCATGGCCAGCTTGCGTGCCGAGAACCAGGCCGAGGCCATCACCCCACCTTCCACCCCTTCCGCTTCGTCGTATACCTCGGCTAACCGCGCTTTCTCCCGCAACCGTCGGTATTCAGGGTTCAGGATGGACGTGCCATGCTGAAGCTGCAGGTCCAAAGGCATCCCCGCGTCCAGGCGCTCCAGGAATGCCCGTACCCTAGGAAAAACGCCGTTGGCCGTGGCCTGAGTGGGAAGGGCCACGTAGAGCCCGCGGTGATCGAGTTGGCTCTGCAGCAGGAGGTAGGCGTAGAGGGCGGCCTCCGTCTTCCCAACCCCCATGGGGGCCTCCACAAGGAGGAAAACGGGCTCCCTAACGCCGGCCAAGACCTCAGGGACCGTAGCTTGAAGAGGATTGGGAGGGAACGGAAAAAGCTTGTCGAAAGAAGGGGGACGCCTAGGACTGAGAACGCGCCAACCGATGAGGTCTAAGGCTGACTCGGCCCGCTGTTGAGCATCCCTCCAGTAACCCAAGGCCAGGGGATCACGGCCGTAAGAGAAAAAACGAGGATCCGAGGCGATCCAATCCGCGAAGGAAGCCAGGGCCATGAGCCGAAGAAGGCCCTCAGGCTTACATCTCCCCTCAGGAAGGCTTCGCACCCCAAGGGTTTGGGCCACCTGCTCCACCAACCAAGCCCGCGCCTCCCTCCATCCCTCGCTCTCTAAGCCCAGACGATCCTCAGCCTGGATCAGGTCCTCGGGCCCCGCCTGGAACCCGTGGTGAGCTCCCAGGGCTTTGCCCACGTCAACCGCCCATTTGCACGCAAGCCTTTGGCTGAAAAACGTGCTCAGGAGGATTTCGGTGTAGGCCCCGTGGGGCACGGGCTTGGTGCACTGGAAAAGGGACTCTTCCCAACTCAGTCCTGCCGCCCTCACGCGCGCGGCCCCCTCGGGCCACTTCCCTTGGAAGTCTGCGGTGGCTTTGCCAAGATCATGTAGGGCAACCAGAAACGCGACGAACCTCAGGGCCTCCTCCTCGGAAAGGCCCCAGTCTTCGGCATAGAGCGCCCTTGTCCTCTTGGGCTCGCGCGCCAGCACCGCCAGGGCAAACGCAGCTGTGTCCAGAAGGTGGCCGAGAAGGGAATGAGGGGGATCTCCAGCCTTGGCCCAAAGGGCCCGCGCCCCAGCCTCCCAACCCTGCCCTTCCGTCATGCTCGGTCTGCATTTTAAAAATACACGCGTAGGCAAGGCCCGGACATTCGTGGACCAAAGGTGAGAGGGCAGCAGCAAGGTTACCATGCGCACACCATGACCCGGATTTTCTATTTGTTCTTAGCCGCAGCGATGTGGGCTTTATCTGGACTGGCTCAGGCATTCATCTGGCCTGACGTGGAGCAAGGGGCCTGCCTCCTCGTGATTGGTCCAGAACAGGGTGGGGTGAAACCCGCCATGCTCATCGACGCGGGGACCGGAAGGAGCGTGGCCCCTGAGGAACCGCCCCACCTCACCCTGCGCCGCCTGCTGGAGGAGGACCCGCGCATCGCCATCCGCTACGTCCTCCTCACCCACTTCCACTCGGACCATTACTCCTGGTTGGCCACGATCAAGGAGGCCGGTCTATTGGCCCCGGACTGCGAGGAGCACACCCGCCTCACCGTGGAGCCCGGCCAGGTGTTCGACCTGGGGGGCCTCACGGTGAAGGTCATGGTGGCCAGCGGTTACACCTGGGATGGGGAGCGCAAAATCCAAGTGACCACGGCCACCGACGAGAACCCCCTGTCCGTGGGCCTCCTCATCTCCTACGGGGACTTCCAGCTCTGGGTGGGCGGGGACCTCACCTCGCCCGTGGAGGTCAAGATCGCCCCATACGTGAGGGATGTGGACGTCTATGTCATGCACCATCATGGGAGCTACACGAGCTCCTCCCTTCCCTTCCTGCGGGTGCTGAGACCCGAGGTGGTGATCGCCCAGGTGGGGGACATGAACCCTTATGGACATCCGCACCCGTCCGCCCTACGGAACGTTCTGAGCACCCCGGACACGGACGGGGATCCCCGGAACGGAACGCCCCTCATCCTCCTTCAGAACGCCGGGAGCTA
>JAUQPF010000018.1 GCA_030550535.1 Candidatus Bipolaricaulota bacterium | reverse complement strand
TTGTACCAGTAGACCGTCCCCGCCGTGACCTGGGTGTCGTCGTAGGAGGTGGCGGTCACGTTCCGAAGAAGCTCGTACTCCCCCTCCCGGGTGAGGGCGCGCCAGACCTCGTAGCGGGCGGCCCCGGAAACCGCGCTCCAGGTAATCCGCACCCGGTCGGAATAAGTCCCGTCGGAGGCCTGAACATTTTGGGGCGCTCCGGGAAGCTGGAGGGCAGCGCTGCCCGAGTCGGGCTCGGAGGGGTCGCTGCAGCCATCGGGGTTGCAGGCCTTCACCCTATACCAGTACACCCGGCCCCGCACGATCTCCCGGTCCTCGTAGAAAGTGGCCGAAGTTTGAGCGATCCGGATGTAGTCCGCGCCGGGGATGTCGGAGCGGTGGATCTCGTAGTGGGTCGCGCCCAGGGAGGGAGACCAGGTGATGCGGATGCGGTCGGTGTACGTCCCGTCGGAGGCCTGGACGTTCTGGGGTGGCGCAGGCGGTTTTTGGCCGTAGCGGAAGCCGGAGTCCGCCGGGGAGAAGGCGCTGCAGCCGAATTGGTTACAGGCCCGCACCCGGTACCAGTAAAGGACGTTGGGCGAGGCCGTCTCATCGGTGAAGCGCAGGGCCGGGGTCTCCCCGATCTTCTCGTAGTCGCCGTCTTCTTCCGTGGCGCGGAAGACCTCGTAGCGGCTGGCGCGGCGCGCGGCGGACCACCTCACGAGCACATGGTCCACGTACTCCCCGTCGGAGGCGGAGACGTCCGTAGGCGGCTCCGGCGGGGCGAAAAGGAAACATCCTCCCGAAAGGAGGAGAAGGATCAGGACCGCGCCCAAAAGGAACGCGCGCTTTTCAATCCCTCGCATCGTCGCCCCCTTAAATGGTAGGGCGAGGGGGGCTTTCGGCCAAGGAAATGGGTGACGCGTGACGCGTGACGGGTGACGGGTGGAGGGGAGGGGGAAAGGGCGACCCATTGGAAACAGGGAGCGAGGGGCGCGGCGGAAGGCCAAGACCCCGCGGAGTTAGCGCAAAAGGTGGAGGAGCTCTTCCACGGTGATGCCCGCTTGCCGCAGGATGGCCCGCCGCGTTCCCTTGGCGATCTCGGGATGGTCAGGAACCACAAGACGCCGGTGCGGTGGATCCCGCGGACGCCAGAAAGGCCGCGATGAGTTCCCGCCCGGATAGGCCAGGGAGCTTGAACACCGCAGATCAGGGAATTTCCACAAACACCTCGTCCACGGGCTCAGGAAGAGGCTCACCGTGCTTGCGTAAGCTCTCGAGGTACCCCTGGATGGCTTCGGTGATGTTGGCCAGAGCTTCTTCGCGGGTTCGCCCTTGCGAAACACAACCCGGGAGCGCAGGGCAGTGGGCGATGATCATCCCGTCCTCATCGCGTTCAAGGATCACGCGCAGCTTCATGGGTTCGCTTGAATGATAACTTCGGCTTGGTTCCAAGTCATGACCTTGAACCCTTCACGCGTCACGGCCTTACCGCCTTCTTCCACATCCCCCGGGGCCGCAGTCCTCCACCTTGAGGAGCCGTGTGGCCCGGGCCTCCGCGCCCGAGGGATCCCGCACGGTGAGGATCACCACGTAGTCCCCAGGCTTGGTGTAGATGTGTTGGACGATCTTCCCCTGCGCGGTGCGGCCGTCCCCGAAGTCCCAAAGGTAGACGAGGGGGTCGCCGTCGGGGTCCGAGGAAGAGGAGGCATCGAAGGTCACGGGCTCCTCGGTCCAGGGATCCGGCGGCCACACGGTGAAGCTCGCCTGCGGCGGGTTGTTGAGGACCCGGATGAGGGTCGTGGCCCGGCCCGTCCCGGAGGGCCCCACCACCACCAGGGTCACCACGTACTCCCCGGCCCTCCGGTAGGTGTGCTCCACCACCGCGCCGGAGGCCACGTCCGTGCCGTCCCCGAAGTCCCAGAGGTGGTCGGTGAGGGGGCCGGCGGGATCCGAAGAGCGCGTGGCATCGAAGCGCACGGTGAGGGGCGCCTGCCCCTCCCTGGGCTCGGCCACGATCACCGCCAAAACCGCGGTGGTCGGGGAAAGGCTTTGGCGCACGCACCCCCCAAGGAACGCGACCACCCCCAAGACGCCCAGCACGAACAGGCGCTTAATAGCCACAGCTCGGCCCTCCTAGGACCGTCACGGTCTTGCTCACCGTGGCCACCTCGCCCACCTCGTCCTCCACGGACAGGGTGACCACGTAGGTGCCGCCGTAGCGGTAGGTTTTCTCCACCACGACGCCCTCGGCGGAGGTGCCGTCCCCGAAGGCCCACATGTACCGCACGATCCGGCCGTTGGGGCTTTGGGAGGCGGAGGCGTCAAAGCGGATGGTCTCGTAGGTGGCGGGGAGGGGCGGGGCGAAGGAGAAGTCCGGAACGGGTTTGGGGAAGTACACGGTGACCTGGGCCTCGCGGGCGCTTTTGAGGCCGCGCTCGTCGTAGACAGTGAGGACGACGCGGTAGGTGCCGCCGCGGCGGTAGGTGTGGGAGACGATGGGGCCGAAGGCGCGGGTGCCGTCGCCGAAGTCCCAGATGTACTCGGCGATGCGGGCCTCCTCGGAGAAGGAGAGGGAGCCGTCGCAGACCACGGTGAGGGGGGCCACCCCCTCCGTGGGCCGCACCACCAAGAGGGCCTGGGGCGGCCTCACCGTGAACTTCGGGGTGCACCCAAAAAGCCCCGCCAACCCAAGCCCGATCACCCCAACCAGGAAAAGACGCGCGCGCATCCTCGCCTCCTACAAGGGGAACTCCACCCTGAGGGTGAGCCCAAACCAAAGCCCGGAAAGGTCCAAAACGTCCGGGCTGCCGTTGCGGTCAAGGTCCATGGGGAGCGTGCCGTCAAAGAGGCCGGGGAAGAGGGCCCAGCGGTAGCCGGCCTCAAAGCCCAGGGTGAGCACGGGAAGGATGGGAAAGGCCGCGCGGGCCCAAAAGCCGGCCACGAACGCCCTCCCCCGGAAGTCCTTCTCGCCCTCCTCCGGCACAAAGGGCAGGGGCCAGGTGGGGAAGTCCACGGCGTAGCTCACGGCGGCCGTGCCCACCCCCGCAAAGAGGGAAAGCCAGAGGAGCCCCGGCCAGGGCGAAAAGAGGAGGGCCCCATGGAGGTCGGCGTAGGAAAGCCCAAGCCTCACGGAGACGGGGATCTCGCCCCACTTCCCTTCCGTTCCGGTGCCCGCCTGGAAGACGCTGAAGCCCAAGCCCAGGGCGAAGGGCTCGCCGAGGGTGGCCGCGGCCCGGATCCCCAAACCCCCGCCGATGAGGGGGATGAGCGGGATCGCCCCGCCGGTGAGGCCATTGCCGTACTCGAGGGAGGCGTTGGTGAGCTGCACGAAGGCGGAGAGGGCGGGCGGGTAGGCCCGGAAGAAGTGGGGGCCGGACTCAAACCCCAAGGGCATGGCCTGGGCCGGAACGACAAGGAAAAGGAGGAGGAAGAGGCCCCTCGCCCTCTTCCCTAGCGCCAGAGGGGAACGCCCCCTAAAGACCGCAAGCCGGAAGGATCGGATCATCCTGCCCCCTTGTGCGTAACGGAGACTACAGCCGGCCAAGACCCGCCCCGGGGACAGGACGCCAAAAAGGAGGGCCGCTTCGTCCGGCCTAGACGCCCCGGAGTTCCTCCCAAAAGAGGTCGATTGTCCGGAGGATGTCCTGGCGCGTGACGTCGAGGTGGGTGACGAGGCGGAGTTTGCGGGCCTCGGTGCCCGCGCCCGCCGGCGCCACCAAGACCCCGCGCTTCCGCAGCCGCTCCGCGAGCTCCGCGGCCGTAGGGCCCCGCCGGATCTCCACGAGCACGATGTTCGTCTCCGGCGGGGTCACGGAAAGACAGGGTATTTCGGAGAGGCCCTCCGCGAGGATCCGGGCGTTCTCGTGGTCCTCGGAAAGGCGGTCGATGTGGTGCTCCAGGGCGTAGAGGCCGGCGGCCGCGAGGATCCCGGCTTGGCGCATCCCCCCGCCCAGGGCCTTCCGCACCCGCCGGGCCTCCTCAATGAACTCCCGGGAGCCGCAGAGCATGGAGCCCACGGGCGCCCCCAAACCCTTGGAGAGGCAGAACATCACGGAGTCGAAGCCGCGCGCAAGTTCCGAGGCCGGGAGTCCTAGGGCCACGGCGGCGTTGAAGATCCGGGCGCCATCCAAATGCACGGGGATCCCGTGGGCGTGGGCCACCTCCAGGATCTCCCGGGCCACCGAAAGGGGAAAAATGCGGCCGCCCGCGGCGTTGTGGGTGTTCTCCAAGCACACAAGCCCCGTGTGCGCAAGGTAGTAGAGCTTGGGGCGGATGGCGGCCCGCACCTGCTCGGCGGTGATGACGCCTCGGTCGCCCACGAGCACGCGGGGCTGGACCCCGGAAAAGCGGGCCATGGTGGCCATCTCCACGTTGTAGATGTGGGACTGGGCCTCGAGGATGACCTCCTGGCCCGGCCGGGTGTGCACGGCGATGGCCCCCTGGTTCCCCATGGTGCCGGAGGGCACAAACAGCGCGGCCTCGAAGCCCAAAAGCTCCGCAGCCCTCTCCTGGAGGCGGTTCACCGTGGGGTCCTCGCCGTAGACGTCGTCGCCCACCTCCGCCTCCGCCATGGCCCGCCGCATCCCCGGGGTGGGCTTCGTCACCGTGTCCGAACGCAGGTCGATCATGGCCAGCCCTCCTCGCCGATCAGGGGCACAAAGGTAACCGGGCAGAGGTACTCGTACACGGGCTTTCCCGCCTCCTTGCGCACGAGCCAAAGATCTTGGTCGAAGCGGCCGCCCACGGGGAGGACCATGCGCCCCCCTTCCGCAAGCTGGGCAAAGAGGCTGGGGGGCACCTTGGGTGCCGCCGCGGCCACGAGGATCCGGGAAAACGGGGCCTCCTCCGGCCAGCCCTTGGTCCCGTCGCCCACGCGGAAGCGCACGTTCCCGTAGCCCAGGCGGCGCAGGCGCTCCTCGGCCTCCCGGGAGAGCTCGGGGAGGCGCTCCACGGTGAACACCTCCTTGGCGAGCTCCGCGAGGATCGCCGTCTGGTAGCCGGAGCCCGTGCCGATCTCCAGGACTCGGTCCTCGGGGGTGGGGGCCAGGGCCTGGGTGGAGAGGGCCACGATGTAGGGCTGGGAGATGGTCTGGCCGAGCCCAATGGGGAGGGGGCGGTCCTCGTAGGCCAGGGGGAGGTGCTCGGGAAGGACGAAGAGGTGGCGGGGGACTTTCTCCAGGGCCGCCAGGACCCGGGGGTCGGTGATGCCCTTGCGCCTAAGCTCGGCCAGGAGGGCCCGGTGGGCCCGGGCCAAATCCGCCTCGCTTGGCCAAACCACCTACGCCTCGCCCCCCTCCTCCACCCGGTAGGCGGCCAAAGCCTCCTGGGCCCGCAGGAGGTCCTCCTCCGGCACGAGGATCTGCACCTCCGCCAGCCCGTCCACGGTCACGGGGTAAACGCTGGGCGGGACGTGGTAGCGCAGGCGCACGGGGATCTCCTCGCCCTCGAGGAACCCCTTGAGGAGCTGGGCTTGGGCCTCACCCCAGACGCTCGTGAGCTTCACCCATTTTTCCATACGCCGTGATCTTACGCGGAAGGGGGCGAAGCCGGCCGGGCGCGCAGGAAGCGAAAGCGCGGAAGAAGACGCAGGGCTTTGCGGGGGCAGCGCGCGCCACAGGCCCCGCAAAGGAGGCAATCCCCCGTGGCACAGGTCCCTTTGCCCATGACGCCCGCGGGGCAGGCCCGCGTGCAGAGGCCGCAAGAGCTGCAGCCCTCCCCAGCCTGGAGGCGGAACAGGCTCACCCGGGAGAGGGGGGAAAGGAGGGCTCCGTAGGGGCAAAGGGTCCGGCAAAACGGGCGGAAGGTGAACACGGAAAGGATGGCGAAGGCCGCGGTGAAGGCAATCGTGGCCGGCGTCCCGCCGAAGGCGAAGAGGGGCTTGAAGGGCGAGAAGTCCTGGAGGATCACGGTGTGGGTGAGGAGGACCCGGACCACGAGGAAAAGGAGGAGGGCGTAGCGCAGGGGGTTGAGGGCCTGCCAAACGCGGTCAGGGATCTTCCAGGCCCAGCGGCGCACGTGGAGGAGCTCCTGGAGCGCGCCGAACGGGCACACGTAGCCGCAGAAGAGCCGGCCCACAAGGAGCGCGGCCAAGACGGGCAGGGAAAAGAGGACGAGGTAGCCCGAGACCCCCTTGAGGAGGACGTTCTGCACGGCGGCCGTGGGGCAGAGGAACCCGCCCATGACGAACCCAAGGACGACCACGGAGAGGAGGAGGAAGAGAGGGCGGAAGCGGTGGAGCCCAAGAAGAAGCAGGGCCAGGCCGCCAAGGAGGAAGGCGGCGGTGAGGGCGATCTTCCACTCCTGGTCATGGAAAAAGAAGCGGCCCCGTGGGGCGGGCTCCGCGAACCCCTGGAAGGGGGAGGGCCGAACCGGCCCTCCCCAAACCCCTGGGCCAGGGCTAAAACCCCAAAAAGAAGAAGCGCAAGACCAAGGGCGAGGTTCCGGCGCGTCTTCATGGCTCCTTGAGGTTACGGCCAAAGGTGGTCCAAGCGCCAGAAGACCCCTTCGGCCCCAAGGAGCAAGGGCCGCGCTTCCCCGCCGGGAAGGAGGGCGTAGAAGAGGCTCGCCTCCGCGAGGGAGAGGTGGGGGAGGGTCGGGGGAAGGAGGAAGGTCATCCCTCCGATCTCCAAGCGCTCGGCGGAGAGGCGGGCCTTCTTGGCCACCGTGAGGACCTCGCCCTCGGAGGGAAGGGGGAGGGGGTAGACGCCGGCCATGGCCTGGGCCCAGGGGCCCTCGGGCTCCGGCGCCGTGACCTCAAGGGGGAGAACCGCCTCCTCATACCCCTCCTTCGTGCAGGTCTTGGCGATCTTGAGGTAGCCGGAGCCCACCTGGGCCAGGGAGAGGACCACCCACATCTCCAGCACATTGGGCTGGACCTGCCTCCAGGGGCTCTCCGCAAGGACCTGCGCCCCTTGGACCGTGATCACGTAGGCGTCAGGGGAGGGTGCACCGGGGGTGGGTTTTGTACACCCGGATCCCCACCTCGCCCCAGGTGCCCAGGGGCGCGACGATGCGGTCGTGGCTGAAGACGAACTCGCAGCCGAAAGCGCTGACCGCAAGGATTCCCGCTAAGCCGAGCGCAAGCCCGTGTCTGCGCCTGAGCACCTCCTTGGGTCCCAAGTGTCCCCGGGGAACTACGGAGGTTTGGTGGAGGGGCGGCGCAGGGGCGGTGGACCGGCCTTCGGGCTTTGCCGGGGGGTGGGGCGGGTGGTAGGATCGGATCCGCATGTACCTGATCGTGGTGGGGGCGGGCGGGATCGGAAGCGCCATCATCGAACTTGCCGTGCGCGACCGCCACAACGTGGCGGTCATCGAGCGCAACCCCGAGAAGGCCCAGGCCATCGCCCGCCGGTACGACATCCTCGTGATCCAGGCCGATGCGGCCTCGGTGGACGCCCTGCGGGAGGCCGGGGCCGAGCGGGCCGATGCCCTCATCACCACCACCTCCGACGACGCCACCAACCTCATGGTCATCGCGGCCGCCCAGGACCTGGGCGTGCCCACCATCGTCTCCGTGGTCAACAACCGCGCCCACACCGAGCTCTTCCGCAGACTGGGCGCGCACGTCATGGAGAACCCCGACGTGATCGTGGCCGAGTACCTGTACCACGCGGCCTTGCACCCCAAACTGCGGGATTTGGTGACCCTGCCCGGCGGGGCTCAACTGTTCCGGATCACCGTGCCGCCGAGCTCCCCCCTCGTGGGCCGGTCCCTGCGGGACGCCGGGGAGGAGGGGCTCATCCCCGAAGGGGTATTGGTGGCGGCGGTGGAGCGGGACGGGGAGCTGGAGATCGCCAAGGGCAGCACGGTCATCCGCGCCGGGGATGTCCTCACCATCTTCAGCAAAGAGCACACCCCTGAGCGGCTGATCTCCATCCTCACGGGTTGAGCCTATGGGTCTTGCGGACCTCGGCATCGTCCTTCGGGATCTGGGGCTTTTGTCCCTGGTGGTGGCGTTCATGGCCGCCGCCTCCTTCCCCGTGGCCCTCCATTTTCGTGAGGCCTTCGCCCTGGGGCCCCTGGGCCTGACCCTGGGGGTCGCGCTTGGGGTTTGGGCCCTTCTTTATTGGCCGTTCCGGAGGAGCGGGGAGACCCGGCTTCAACACGGGCTCCTTGTGGCCGCTTTGGGCTGGCTTTTGGTGGCGGTCCTGGGCGCCCTCCCCCTCTACCTCGTGTCCCGTGCGCTCGGCGGGGGCCTGGTCTTCCCCTACGCGGACTTCACCAGTGCCTTCTTTGAGAGCGTTTCGGGGTTCACGGGGACCGGGCTCACCATGGCCCTGCGGCCCGACCTCCTCCCCAGAACCTTGCAGTGGTGGCGCTCCCTCACGGAGTGGATCGGGGGGATGGGGGTGATCGTGCTCATGATCGCCATCCTTGCCGGGCCTGGGCTCTCCGCGGCCACCCTGTACTACGCCGAGGCCCGCACCGAGAAGATCCACCCCTCCGTGCGCTCCACCGTGCGTACCATGTGGTGGATCTTCGGGCTCTACACGGGTTTGAGCGTCTTGGCCTTCTTCGCCGCGGGCATGCCCCTCTGGGAAGCCCTGAACCACGCGATGACCGCGGTGGCCACGGGCGGGTTCTCCTTGTGGCCGGGGTCTCTAGGGCACTACCGTTCGCTCTCCATCGAGATCGTGGCCATGCTGGCCATGGTGGTCGGCGCGGTGAGCTTCGTGGTGCACTACCAGATGCTCGTGGGCGGGCCGGGCGTGCTCTGGCGGGACCTGCAGACCCGCTGGCTCCTTTTTGGCGTTCTTTTCGGAACGGGGATCCTGGGGCTCCTCCTTTGGCGGGCCTTGCCGGCGCCCGAGGCCTTCCGGGTCGCGGCCTTCCAATACGTTTCGGCCATGACCTGCACGGGCTTTCAAACCGTGGACCTCCGCCACTGGACGGAGGGGGGGAAGCTCCTCCTCACGGCGGGGATGGTGGTGGGCGGGGCGGCGGGGTCCACCGCCGGGGGGCTCAAGGTGATGCGGCTGGCCATCCTCGCCGGCGGGGTCACCTGGCAAGTTCGGCGCCTCCTCTCCCCGCCCGATGCGGTGGTCCCCTGCCGGTTGGGGACGGAGTGCTACTCCGCCGAGGAGATCTACCGCCGCATGAGCCAGGCCGCGGCCCTCTTCTTCCTGTGGGTGGTGTTCCTTGTGGCCGGCGCGTTCCTTTTAGCGGTGCTCTACCCCGCGGGGCGCTTCTCCCTCGCCGACTACCTCTTCGAGGTGGCCTCCGCCCAAAGCAACGTGGGCCTCTCCGTGGGCATCACCCACCCCCAGATGCCCACCCTGGCGAAACTCCTCCTTTCCTTCCACATGTGGGTGGGGCGGCTTGAGATCATCCCCGCGCTGATCCTCGTGCGCACGCTCCTCCGGCGCCGCTAAGACCCCCCTCATCCCTTCCCTTCTCCCCCA
>JAUQPF010000011.1 GCA_030550535.1 Candidatus Bipolaricaulota bacterium | reverse complement strand
GAAGGTGAAGCGGGCGCCGCCCCGGTTCTCCGCCCAGATGCGGCCACCGTGGGCCGCCACCAGCTCCTTGGCGATGGCCAAACCCAGGCCGGCCCCGCCATCGGCCCGGGATTTGTCGGCCTTGTAGAACCGCTCGAAGATGTGGGGGAGATCCTCCTCGGGGATGCCGGGGCCTTGGTCCTGCACGCTCACCCAGACCTCGTCCCCCTGTCGGCGAACGGAGACGGTGATCGTGGAGCCTGGCGGCGAGTACCGCAGGGCGTTGGAAAGGAGGTTCCCCAGGACCTGGCGGATGCGCCGAGGATCGGCCTGGACCCAAAGCGCTGGCTCCCGCTCCAGGAGAACCTCCACGCCCTCCTCCTTGGCCACCGGCCGCACGGCCTCCACCACCCCCGCCACGAGCTCCCCAAGCTCCACCCTCTCCTTTTCCAGGGGGAGGTGCCCGGTGTCCGCCAGGGTGAGGGTGCGCAGGTCCTCCACGAGCTCCCCAAGGTGCAGGGTCTCCTCGTACACGGGGGCCAGGGATTCCGGGGTAAGGGGGAAGGCCCCGTCCAGGATAGCCTCGAGGTTCCCGCGGATCACGGAAAGCGGGGTGCGCAGCTCATGGGCCACATCGGCCAAAAACTGCTTGCGCGCGGCCTCCGAGCGCTGCAGGGCCTCGGCCATGCGGTTGAAGGCCTCCGCAAGCTTGCCGATCTCGTCGCGGGTGGTCACGGCCACGCGGTGCCCAAGGTCCCCTTTGGCGATGCGCTCGGTGGCGTGGATGAGGCGCTGGAGGGGCAGGGCAAGCTGGGTGGCAAGAACGGTGCCCAAAAGGAGGGCCACGGCGAAGGCCACGGCCCCGCCCAAAAGGGCCGCCCGGCGCACCGAGGCCAGGAACTCCTGCTCCAAGGGGGTCAGGACCGCAGGATCGATGGGGACCAGCGTCCCCACCTGTCTCCCTCCGGCCAAGACGGGGATCCCGTAGCGCTGGGCCTGTTCCCGCAGGGCTTCGTCCTCGGCCGTACAGCGCCCCAAAAGGCCCTGCTCGGCGCAACCCACCACGTTCCCCTCGCGGTCCAAGAGGATGTACTGGGCCATGAACCCGGTCACGGAGACGACCCGGCCCTGGCGCAGGAGGAAGACATCCACGCGGGTGCGGAAGAGTTGGTCCACGCCGGCCCAGCTCCCCCGGGCCTCCCAGAACTGCCCAAGAAGGCGGGCCAGCTGCTGGCCGGCCACCTGCCGCTCCTGGAGGCGGTAGGCGGCAAAGCGCTCGCCCACGGCCCGCGCGGTGAGGAAGTACGTGCCCACGGCGGCCAAGATGGCCACGAGCGTGAGCGCCCCAAGGAGCTTCCAGCGGAAGGACATCATCCCCCTCCCGCCGGGTTGAACTTATAGCCCACCCCGTGCACGGTGAGGATGTACACGGGGTTTTCCGGATCGGGCTCGATTTTTCGCCGCAGGTTCTTGATGTGGGAGTCCACGGTGCGGGGGATAGTGGCGTAGGTGCGATCCCGCAGGGCCTGGAGGAGCTCCCTTCGGGTGAACACCCGCCCCGGGTGTCGGGCGAGCACCGCCAGGAGGTCGAACTCCGTGGGAGTGAGGTCCAACAGTTTCCCAGCAAAGCGGGCCTCCCGGGCGGCGAGGTCCACGGTGAGGGGGCCGGCGTGCAGCACCTCCCCCCCGACCACGCCCTCCACCCGGCGCAAAACCGCCCGCACCCGCGCCGCCAGCTCCCGAAGGCTGAAGGGCTTCACGACGTAGTCGTCGGCCCCCATCTCCAGACCCGCCACGCGGTCCGCCTCCTCCGCCCGCGCCGTGAGCATGATGATGGGCACGGCCGACTCCCGGCGAATCCTTTGGGCCAGCTCCAGCCCGTTCATCCCCGGGAGCATGATGTCCAGGATCACGAGGTCGGGTTTGAGGGCGTGGAACTTGTGCCAGCCCGACTCCCCGTCGAAGGCCACCTCCACCTGGTACCCCTCGCGGATGAGGTAGGCCTGAACCATGCGGGCGATCTCCCGCTCGTCCTCCACCACAAGGATCGTGCGCATCCTCCCCTAAAGCGTACGGGCCAAGGAAGGCAGGGGCCAGCCGGCCCCTGCCTGGGGCCTGAAGCGGACTCTTGCGCCACCTTCCACCCCATTCTCTCCAAGCCTCGTCGAGAACCGCTGCAAGGATTGTGGAACTTTGGTGGAGGTGGGCTAGGATCAAGGACCATGCGGCGCAATCTGGATGGTCTTTTGTTCCCGCGCTCCGTGGCTGTGGTGGGCGCTACCCCCATCCCCGGAAAGATCGGGAACGCCGTGATGCAGAACGTCGCAAGCTTCCCAGGCCCGGTGTACGCCGTGAACCCCAAGTACTCCGAGGTCCTGGGAAGGCCGTGCTACCCCAGCGTCGCGGCGCTGCCCGAGCCTGTGGACCTCGCGGTGATCGTGATCCCCGCGGAGGGGGTGCTTCCGGTCCTGCGGGAGTGCGGGGAAAAGGGGATCAAGAACGCGGTGGTCATCTCGGCGGGGTTCAAGGAGGTGGGGAAGGAGGGGGCCCAGCGGGAGCGGGAGCTCGTGCGCATCGCCAATGATTACGAGCTGAACCTTCTTGGGCCCAACGTCCTTGGGCTCATCTCCACCCGGGTGGGCCTGAACGCCACGTTCGCCCCGCGCACGGCCCTCCCCGGCCAGATCGCCTTCATGTCCCAGTCCGGCGCCTTCTGCACCTCCGTTTTGGACTGGGCGTGGAAGGAAAAGCTCGGGTTCTCCCATTTCGTTTCCCTGGGAAACAAGGCCGTCCTCAACGAGTGCGATTTCCTTGCGGCGTTCGCCGAGGACCCGGAGACCCGGGTGATCGTGGCCTACCTCGAGGGCATCCAGGATGGGCCGCGGTTCATGGCCATCGCCCGGGAGGTGAGCCGGGAGAAGCCCATCGTGGTGCTCAAGGCGGGGCGGGCGGAGGCCGGAGCCCGCGCCGTCTCCTCCCACACCGGCACGATGGCCGGCTCCGACCATGCCTTCGACGCAGCCTTCCGCCAATGCGGGGTGATCCGGGCCCGCACCGTGGAGGAGCTCTTCGACTTCGCCTACATCCTCTCCCGCCAGCCCCTGCCCAAGGGGCGCAGGATCGGGATCGTCACGAACGCGGGCGGGGCGGGGGTGATGGCCGCGGACGCCGCGGAATGGGAGGGGCTCAGCGTGGCCCGTCTGCGCGAAGAAACGCTTCAGGCCCTGGCCCAGAAGGTCCCCGAGGAGGCAGCCATCTACAACCCCGTGGACGTGGTGGGCCACGCCACCCTGGAGCAGTACCAGGCGGCGCTGGAGTTGGTGCTCGCCGATCCTGGGGTGGACCTCGGGGTGGCCCTCTCCGCCCCCCATCCCATCCTGAGGTTCGCGGACCTGGCACGGGTCGTGTCCCAGGCCCAAAGGACGGCGGGGAAACCCGTGGCCGTGAGCTTCATGGCCGGGGAGCTGGGGGAGGAGGCGGAGGCGATCCTCCGGGAGGCCGGCATCCCCTCCTTTTTTGACCCGGCCCGGGCCGTGCGGGCCCTCGCTGTCCTCGCCAAGTACGCGGAGGTCCGCACCCGGCCCAAGGAGCCCCCTCCGGTCTTCCCCGTGGAGCGGGAGCGGGTGCGCGTGCTCTTTGCGGAAGCGCGGAGAAGGGGCCGCGTGCGGTTGGGTTTAGAGGCCATGGATGTCTTCTCCGCCTATGGGATCCCGGTGGCCCGGGGAGGGCTGGCCAAAACCGCGGAGGAGGCCGGCCGCATCGCGAAAGAGTTGGGGACCTCTGTGGCCCTGAAGATCGTGTCCCCGGAGCTCACCCACAAGACCGAGGTCGGGGGCGTGCGCCTCCACGTCCGTCCTGAGGAGGCGGACCGCGTGGCCTGGGAGCTTTTGCGCAGCCTGCGCAACCGCTTCCCCGAGGTCCAGATCGACGGGGTCTACGTGCAGGAGATGCTCCCTCCGGGGCGGGAGGTGATCCTGGGGATGGTGCGGGACCCCACGTTCGGTCCCCTCCTCATGTTCGGCTTGGGCGGCATCTACGTGGAGGTCCTGCGGGACGTGGCGTTCGCCGTGGCTCCCCTCTCCCGGCCGGAGGCGGAGGAGCTTTTGGAGCTCGTGCGGGGCAAGAAGCTCCTCACCGGGGTGCGGGGCCAACCCCCGGTGGCCCGTGCCGCCCTGGTGGACCTGATCCTCCGGGTGAGCCAGCTCGTGGCGGAGAACCCGGACATCCTGGAGCTGGATTTGAACCCGGTCCTGTGCTATCCGGACCGCGTGGTGGCCGTGGACCTCAGGCTCACGGTGAGCGAGGAGGACCTATGATGCGCATCTACGTGGCGGGGGTGGGAGAGAAGGCGGGGAAGACGGTGGTGATCGCGGGCCTGGCCCAGGCCCTGCGGGAGCAGGGGCTGCGCGTGGCCTACCGCAAGCCGGTGGGGCTGGCCCGGGCCTACCGGCACGGACGGCCCTGCGATCCCGACGGCGAGGCCATGGCCCAGGTCCTGGACCTCCCGGAGGGGGAGGAGCTGGTGGCGGTGCTGGCGGGCGAGGCTCCGCGGGCCTGGCGCCCCCCGGCCGACGCCTGGAACCGCATCCACGCCTGCCTCCAGGTGGAGGCGGATGTGCTCCTCTTGGAGGGCCGGGAGTGGATCGGCCGCGGCCTCCTCTCCGGGCTTTCCGACATGGCCATCGCCAGGAAATTAGGAACACCCCTTCTCCTCGTGAGCAAGTATGCGGGGGAGCCCAGCGTGGACGCGGTCCTTGCGGCCGCCAAGCTCCTGGAGGGGGAGGCTGATCTTTTGGGGGTGGTCCTGAACGAGGTCTCCCCCGAGGCCGAGCTCTCCGAGGTGCAAGCGTACGCCGCGCCGTTCTTGGAGGAGCGGGGGATCCCCGTCCTTGGGACCCTCCCCTTCGACCGGCGGCTCCAGGCCGTACGGGTTTTGGAGGTTTTAGAGGCCGTGGGCGCGGAGGTCGTGGTGGAGGGGAACATCCAGGCGGAGGTGGACCGGTTTCTGGTGGGGGCCATGGGCGCGGAGGCCGCCCTCCAGCACCTCCGGCGCATCCCCGGGCAGCTCGCGGTGATCACCGCGGGCGACCGCACGGACATCCAGGCCGCGGCCCTGGCCTTCCCGCGGGTGCGGGCCCTCATCCTCTCCGGCGGGATCCGGCCGGAGCGGGCCATCGCCGCCCAGGCCGCGGAGCAGGGGAAGACCTTGGCCGTCGCCCCTCAGGACACCTTCACCGTGGCCGAGACCGCCGATCGCCTCCTGGGCCGCACCTTCCTCCCTGATCCCCAGCGCCTGGCGATCCTGCGGGAGCTGGTGAAGGAAGGGTTGGACCTGGAGCGGCTGCGCGAGCGCTCACGGTAGGGCCAAAACCTCGAAGGTGAGCTCCGCGGAAAGCGAGTGGCTTACGGAGCAGTAGCGCTCTTGGGAGAGCTCGGCGGCGCGGCGCAAATTCTCCTCGGGCACGCCTTCGGCCACGTATTTCAGGTGCACTTTGCGCACGGCCTTGGGGTGCTCCGGAGCGCGCTCGGCGTGGATCTCCACCCAGAACCGCCGGGGCGGAGTGCGCATCTTCTGGAGGATGGCGACGACGTCCATGCCGGTGCACCCGCCCAGGGCGATGAGGAGGAGCTCGGTGGGCCGAGGCGCGGAGTCCTCCCCGCCCACCTCCGGAGCGCCGTCCAGGAGCACGGCGTGCCCTGAAGGCCCTTTCCCGACGAACCGCAGTCCCTCGTGCCAGCTGACCTTCACGTCCATGGCCTCTCCTCTCGTTTCAAATTTCCACTGTTTTGGAAGTTTTGACAACTCTGCCTGGCCCAGTATACTTGGCCCCGATGAACGCCACGTTGCAGAAGTGGGCCAAACTGTTCGCCGCGCTGGGAAACGAGGAGCGGCTTGCGGTGGTGAGCTACCTTTTGGCCCACCGCCGGGGGAACTGCACGGAGATCGCGGAGGCCGTGAGGCTCTCCACGCCCGCCCTCTCCTACCACCTGCGCTACTTGGAGGAGGCGGGCCTCATCGTGCGGGAGCGGCGGGGCCGCCGACGCTGCGTGCGGGTGGGCCCGGAGCTCCGCAAGGTCCTGCGCCCGGCGGTGGTGGAGGCCCTAAGAAAGGAGGGAGGATGGAGCACCAAGTGATCGTGTACACCACGCCCACCTGCCCCTGGTGCCAGATGGTCAAGCGCTATTTGGACGCGCGGGGCATCCCCTACACCGAGATCGACGTGTCCCAGGACTACCAAGCGGCCATGGAGATGATCCGGAAATCCGGGCAGACCGGGGTGCCGGTGGTGGAGATCGACGGGGAGATCGTGGTGGGATTTGACCGGGAGCGGATCGACCAGCTTTTGGGGCTGGTCTAGTCCTTTTTTTGGAAAAAAGGAAGCGGGGCCGCGAAGGCCCCGCTTTTTTGGTGGAGATGAGCGGATTCGAACCGCCGACCTCCGCGTTGCGAACGCGGCGCTCTCCCAGCTGAGCTACATCCCCAACTGGCGGAGCAGGGGATCGAACCCTGAACCTCGCGGTTATGGGCCGCGCGCTCTCGCCAATTGAGCTACTCCGCCTGGTTGCGGGGGTAGGATTCGAACCTACGACCTCCGGGTTATGAGCCCGGCGAGCTACCTGGCTGCTCCACCCCGCTCCTGCCGGGGGCGGGACTCGAACCCGCACGGGTAAGGGTTTACCCGGGGGATTTTAAGTCCCCTGCGTCTACCACTTCCGCCACCCCGGCGGACCCCCTGGAGCGGGAAACGGGATTCGAACCCGCGGCCTCCACCTCGGCAAGGTGGCGCTCTACCCCTGAGCTATTCCCGCTTACACCACAATTATACCGAGCCGGAACGGGGTGCCAAGCTGGTGCGAAGGGCGGGACTCGAACCCGCACGCCTCATCGGCACTGGCTCCTAAGGCCAGCGCGTCTGCCGATTCCGCCACCTTCGCCCCTTCTTTTTTAGCCTTCGTGGCCCGCACGCTCAACCCCCTCGAATCGCTCAAACAAAGCCAGGGGGCAGGACCCCCCTGCCCCGGCACCGCCGAGGAGCAAAGGCTTGGCGCGACCGGCCTGGCTTCCGTTCCCCGGAACCCTTCCCCGGGCAGGAAGGCCGTCTTTCTACATTACAGCCTGAGAAAACCCGAAAGGCAGCCTCTTCAAGGCTGGGCCCCGGGGCGCTTCCGCCGAAGCGGCTGGACAGCGAGGACGCCATAGGTCGTCCCCCTGGGGAGCGAAAACCTTTTCCCACAAGACCAATCTCGACCGGCCCCCACCCCTTTCCCCTCCCCGGGACAACGATCCGAGAGGGCGCACAACGAGCTTCGTCCCATCCGCAGAGAGATAGGCTAGATACCGACCGTCCCAGCTGAAGACCACGGGCCTCCACCCAGGGATCTTGTGGACCACCCCCTTCTCCGCTAGCGCAAGGAGGTAGATAGTTTCGTTTGCAGCCAGCGCAATCCACAGTCCATCTGGCGAAATTACGACCGCGTTTATCGTTTCGCCGAGTGAGAGCAAAAGAGATTTCTCTTTTCCGTCCAACGAGAAAAGAAAAACATCGTTCGCCTCCGTCACCAAAACCAAGGCGCGACCCTTCGGGCCAACCGCGAGATTGGTCACAAAAAGGTCCTTCAAAGGAAGCAGGAATATCTCGTTGTAATCCAGCTGCCACAGCCAAACCTGCCCCTGGACGCTTAAACCCAAATAACGGCCGCACGGGCTTAAGGCCAGAAGGGCAGGGCGTTCCCAGGCTCTCGTTCCCAGGGGAGCAAAGTCTGCAAGAAGTCCACCCGTGCGCACATCAAAGATCCTTATCCAACCGTCCAGCGCGGAAGTGGCCAAGCGGTCAGCTTGAGGAGAGAACGCCGCCATGGCTTGCCCAGTCTCCACGTACCTCCAAGGTCGGTCCGCCAAGGTGTCCACTGGGTACACGGGCAAAGGAAAGGAAAAAGTCTCGAAAACAGCGTAACCTCCTTGGACAAGCAAATCTGCACGATAGACTCTACCCGAAGCTGAGCAGGAATAGACAAAACGGTTATCCGAGCTGAAAGCCACGTCCAGGATTGTTCCATCCGTCTCAAACGATAACACAGGATCCTGCGAGTGCAGTGACCACACCAAAACCTTACCCTCCTGCGTTCCCGCGGCCACGTACTCCACATCTGGGCTCAATGCCAAGGTTGTAATCGTCATTTTTGCAGGGAGTGGCACAATAAGCGAAGGGGAGAATATTTCATCGCCTGCGAAACACCCAACAGCTATCAAACAAAGCGTAAAGATCCTCCACCGCCCCATAAGCCCTCACCTCCAGCACCAGAGTGGACGTTCATAATACCAGCATCCCCATTTAGGAGTACAACACCAAAGCCAACGGTAAATGCAACAGATCTCGATGAGCTCTCCTCGCCAAGGATCAATTCGTGTGTCGCACGTGGTATATTCTCCAATGACGCAGTCCCCCGTCCACCATGGCCAAAGGTAAAAGGGCACAGGTTCTGAGGGAGCCTCGATCACCAAAGGCCAATCAACACTACCGTTCGCAACCTCTTGAAGCTTCACCGCGCTCCCCTCGTCGACGTTCTGCGCGAGTCCCACCGAAAAACACAACCCTGCAATGACTAAACCAATGCCACACAACCAGCAACTCACTCCTCGCACCATGTCGCCCTCCCCTCGATTTCTAGACCTTCTTCTAATTTACCCGAATCTCTTCAATCCATTTTTCTCCTGCTCTTACCCATGCACCAACCACCACCCCCTTTCCGTCCAGGAGGAGGAAGGTCGGACTCCGCCGCACCCGGAAGGCTCGGGCCAAGGGATAGCCCTCCACCCCTAGGTCGAGGAGCACCCAGGCCTTGCCCCCAACGCTCTGAACTTCCATCAAGAACCTGTTGAGCCTCGCGCGTTCCTCCGAGGCCAGCCCCTGCGGCTCCACGCCCGCCACAAGGACTACGGGCACCTCCCGGGAAAGCTCTTGCAAGACCGGCAGGACCTCCCAACAAGGGGCGCACCCCAAGGTCAGGAACGCGAGGAGTAGGGGTTTGGGTAGCTCCGCGTTCCCCACCCCTTTACCCATCAACGAGACCCCTTGGAAATCCGGAGCAGGCTGGCTCAGGAAATCCTTAGGGCTGGGAGCCAAAAGCGTTTGAACCTCCATAAGCTGCTGAAGAAGAAGGTTTTCGGAGAACGGCCACGCTATTTTCCCGACAAGCGTTCCCTCGACGAAAAAGAGGAGCGTAGGAGCCTTCCGCACCCCCAATGCTGCGCCGAACCGTCCCCCTTCATCCAAAAGCACAGGGAGTCCGTCCGCCTCCTTCAGAAGTTCGGCGCTTTTCCAAGGAGCTACGAGAACAAGACGAATTTCTGGAAAAGTTTCCTTCGCCTCCCTCAGCCAACGGATGGCCGTGACGCAGGCTGGACATCCTGGAAGGACCACGAAGGCCAGGGCCCAGCGCCCCTCCCAAAGGTCGAACACCTCCTCAGGCTCTCCCTGGAGAGAAAGGAGCGAAACCTGGCCCATGAGGTTCGAGGCCGCCGCAAGCACCATGAGGAGTGCGATCGTCATAATTCCTCTACAAAAGGAATATACGCTAAAAAAAAACGGTTTTCCAGAGGTAAGGCCC
>JAUQPF010000052.1 GCA_030550535.1 Candidatus Bipolaricaulota bacterium | reverse complement strand
CTAAGGCCAAGGTTGATGGCCTTGGGGCCTTCGGTCAAAAGCCTCTGCACACCGGTTTTCGTTTGGTTCATCGCCGCCTCCCCAAAAGCGCGAGCACGAAGCGCACCGCCTGAGCCTGCGTTGGAAACACGAGAACCCCGGCGTCCTCAAGCCTCTCCACCTGAGGCGCAAACCCTTGGGGATCGGCCTCCGTGCCGCACACCGAGGCCACAAGGATAAGCTCCCCGCCCCGCTTCCGCGCCTTTTCCTGGGCCGCTTGCAAAGCAGGAAGGAGGTCGCCCACGGGATCCGCCGCGGCGTTGTAGCCCAAAACGAAGTCCAAAAGGAGCACGGCCACTTCGGGGTCCTCAGCCTCCGCCAGGATCCGCTCGCGCCGTAGCGTGGGGTCGATCATGGGATGGAGCCGGCCCTGGGTGAAGAACTCGTCGCCCATGTCCAAGAGGGTGTGGCCCTCGCTGCGCAGGGGGTTCGCCAGGGCATACGCCTCGGCCAGGGGGGCGTTGGAGCGGAAGGGCACCCGTGCCTGATGGAAAAGAAGCTGGGCCTGGTAGCAGAAGGTGCCGCCCGCGAAGATCCCACGCACAAACCGCTGCCGGGGCGAAAGCTTTTGCTCCTCGGCTTCCGCAAGCTCCGCCATCTCCGCTGGGTTGTACGCCAAAAACGGGGGCTTGGGCAGGCCCAGGATCTCCAGGGTAGCCGCTACGGCCTCGTCAATGGTGGTCACAAGCTTCCCTGGCCATTCTTGCCGCACCCGCTCAGGGATCACTCCTAAAAAGCAGGCCACCACGGGCTTTCTGCTGCGACGCACCTGCGCGGCCAAACGCGTGAGGGTCTCCGGACCCGGGGGTTTGGCCAGGAACACGATCACCTTGGTTTCAGGATCCTCTTCCAGGGCGGAGAAGGCGGTGAGGGCGGTGAGGCCGCCCACGGCATCCGAAAAATCCCGGCTTCCCGTGCCGATGGCGTGGGAGATGCCAGATCCGGCGCGGTGGATGAGGCTCGTGAACTCCTGGGCTCCGGTACCGGAGGCGGCGATGAGACCCACCGGACCGCGCCGCACGGCGTTGGCAAACCCCAGCCCCACCCCGGCGATGATGGCTGTGCCGCAGTCCGGCCCCATCACAAGGAGCCCCCTCTCCCGGGCCAGGCGTTTCAGGGCCAATTCCTCCTCCAAGGGGACGTTGCTGGAGAAAAGGAAAACGTTGAGCCCGTGTTCGAGCGCGGATTTGGCCTCGCGGCCGGCGTACCAGCCGGGAAGGGAGATCACGGCAAGGTTGGCCTCAGGAAGTTGGGCCAGGGCTTGAACCAAGGTTTTTGGGGCGCCGGCTGTGGCCGCACGGCCCGCGGTTAACCACTCCTCCAGGCGAGAAAGGGCCTGGCGCACCTGGGTCTCGCTCTCCCCGGCTACGGCTACCACGAGGTCGTCGGGGCCAGCCCCCTCCAGCTCGGGGCCCGAGAAGCCTAGATTTTTCAGGATTTGCACGTTGGCGGGGGTGCCCATGAGCACCGCGGCCTCCTGGATCCCCGGCTCGGCCCGCAGCCTCTGGGTGACCTGCATGAGGAACATGGAGTCGAAATAGCGTCGCTTCTGCACCAAACACACCCGGACCATATTCACCCCACCTTGGCCACCTCGTACTTTTCAGCGAAGCGCAGAAGGGCCTTTTTGAAGCACTCAAAGGGCGCGCGCACCAGGCCCGCTCCGATCTTGGGATGCCCGGGGTCCTTATGAGCGATGGCCGTGTCGATGATGGGGGTAATGCCTGTGCGCGCAACCTTGCGGATATCGATGCCCAGAGCAATCCCCTGGAAGTCCAGGGCGGGGATGCGGTACTCCGTGTGCACGGCCACCGTGATCTCCCGCATCTCCCGGGTGTAGGCCAGGGCCTGGGCCACCGTGCCGCCCACGAGGCTCAGGATCCCGGGGGCCCCGCCCAGGACGAAAGCCCCCCAGCCCACGGTCTCGGTGATGGCGGAGTCGCCCATGTCGAGGCCAGCGTCCTCGGGCCTGTAGCCGGGGAAGAGGAGACCCTGTACGGGCGGAGCTGGCGCGGTGAACCACTCGTTCCCCAGCCCGCTCACCTGGATCCCGAACTCGGTGCCGTTGCGGGCCATGGCCACCACCACCGTGGAATAGGGGATGTCCCGGGCGGGGTCGGCGATGGACTTGGCCGCGGCCATGGCCGGCCCAAGGAAAAACACCGGGTGGTTCACCAAAAGCCGGAGGGTCGCAAGGAGCTGCTCTTTAGGAAGTCCGGCCTCGATGAGGGGAATAGCCAGCGCATTGGCGAGGAGGCTGGAGGCCGCGACCTGCCGGTTGTGGAGCTCGTCGCCCATCTCCAAAGCGCGGGCGATGAGGGGCTTCAGAGGGAGGCCGCCCATGACGCGCAGGGCTGCCCGCAGCGCCGGGCCGAAGATGTCGCGCCAGCGCCGCAGCGTCTCCAGTGCCTCCGGACCGTAGTCCCCAAACTGCTGGCGATCCTCCACGGGGCGGCAAAACGCGCGGTTGCCGAAGGCCCGGTTCTCCACGACGAACACAGGGAGGGAGGGCGAGATGGTGCCGGCCATGGGACCCACGGCCCGGTGATGATGGTTGGGCTCAAACCGCACTTCCCCAGAGGCGAGGAGCTCCCAGGCCTCCTCTGGGGTCTTGGCCCAGCCCTCAAAGAGAGCGATGGCCACGGCCGAGCCCTTTTGCGCCCCGCACATGCGCTCCCAGGTCACCGGCGGACCGGAGTGCAGGATGAGCTTCCTTCCATCCTGAAAAGCCGGGATGACCTCCCGCGCTGGAGCCACGTCTACGAGAACCGGGTCACCCGCGATCATGCGGCGCGCGGCTTCCTTGTTCGCCTCTTCAATGCGCTCCCGAATGTCTGCCATCGTTCATCTCCTTTCTCAATCCAGCGCCGACCAGGCCAAAAGCGCCCCAAAGAGGAGGGCAACCCCTGTGGTGTGCCCTAAGGAGAGGAGCTCCTGGACCTTGGGTTTCGCTTCCTCCAGCGATCGGGTGAAGAGCGCAAGAGCCAGATGATGCAAAGGTTCAGGTCCATAGCCTTGGCTCAAGTCCGAAAGGAGGGTTAAGCTGAGCTTGGAGGTTCGGTCCTGAGCCCAGGCCATGAGCCTTGGCCGTTCCTCATCAACCCAAGGATCTTGCGCCGCGTTCAGGGCGAAGAGCACCCCGCCCAGGAAATCGTCGCCTAAAGGGGTGAGCCCCGGACCCCAGCCCACCAGGTCCCCAGCCGCCTCCAGCAGGCCCAAGCCGCCCCGCGCGCGTATGGCCTTGGAAATCCGAGCCAACCTTTGCGCCCCGAGCATTTCCTGAACGAGCTCAAGGGGCTGAGCATACGTCAGGGCCAAAGTGGAAGCGCGCAAGGGGAGGTCCGCGGGCGGGCAGAGTAGAGGCGGTGGGGACCAAAGGGCAGCGTGGCCGAAGAACAAGGGCTCGCCCGAGCCGTCCACCAGGCTCTTTCCGATCACGCGCAGGACCAACCCTTCCGGCCAATCAGGCAAGCGTTCCACGAGGAGGGCCCGCCGGTGGCCCATAGAACCCCGGCTCACCCACACCACCTCGCCACCCGTGGAGAGAAAAAGGGTTTGCGAGGTGCGGGCGAAAACCTGAAGGGACTGCCCTTCGCGGAGAAGGGCATGGGCCAAAGTCCCGAGGCTTCGCACGAAAACGCTCATGGGAAAAGAAAGGGGGTGCCCCATGAGGGGCACCCCCGTCCCCGTTCACTTCGGCGAGCCGACGACGCCCTCGGCCAGCCAGTCGAACTTGCCCATGTCCAGGGGCCCCCAAGCCGTGCCCTCAGGGATGCGCACGTTGCCCTCCTGGTCGCGAATGGGGCCGGCGAACGGCTGGAGCTCCCCGGAGACGAGTTTTTCCTTAAACTCGAGCACGACCTTCTTCACCTCCTCGGGCACCTTGGGGCCGAACTCGCCGAGGGTGATGAACCCAGCCTCGAGGCCGCGGCGGACGTGCTCGGGCTTCCAGGTGCCGGCCAGCACCTGCTGGGCGACCTCCACGAAGAAGTCACCCCAGCTCAGGCCAAGGCCGGTGATCCAGTACTCAGGGCAGAACTTCTGAACAGCGAGCGAGGGGTAGCCCACGTAGAACACGCCCGCCTCGCAACAGGTCTGGGCCAGGGCGATGGGCGAGTCCAGGTGGGAGCCGATCACGTCACAGCCCTGCTGGATGAGGGCCTGGGCTGCGGCCACCTCCTTGGCCCGGTCCACCCACGCCCCCGTGACGACGAAATAGGTGGTTACGTTGGGGTTCACGGCCCGCGCGCCGAGGTGGAAGGCGTTGCAGTTGCCAAGCACGAAGGCCGTGGGCATGCCGCCGATGAACCCGAGTTTGTTGGTCTTGGTCATGAGCCCGGCCGCCACACCCAAGAGGTAGTAGGCGAACTGCACGTTGCTGAAGTAGGTGCCGAAGTTATCGGCGAGCATGTAGCCGCCCGGGTGCATGAAGATCACATCCGGATGGCGCTTGGCCACGTTGAGGGCCGGGAACATGTAGGCGAAGCCCGCGGGGAAGAGGAGCTTAGCTCCTTGCAAGATCATGCTCTCCAAAACCGCTTCGGCCTCTCCAGCGGGAACGTTCTCCGCAAAGAGGATCTCCACGCAGGGCATCTTCTCCTTCAAGGCCATGAGGGCCTCGTACTGGGACTGGTTGTAGCCGGCGTCGTCCTTGGTGCCGCCGATGATCATGCCCACGATGAGGCAGGGCTCCGCCGCTGCCACCAAACCGAAGACCAAAACCACCAAACCCAAGACCGCGCGCTTCATACACCCACCTCCTTTTGGGGGTTTTGTGGCCAACCTGAAAACCTTGTGCCGATCCCACCTCCTTCACTCGGTTCCGAAGTAGACCCGGCCGAGGCTGGCCGGGGCCACGTGCCGCACCCCCCGCCCCCACACGAGCAACACCAGCACGGTGAGGACGTAGGGCAACATGTCCAAAAAGAACGGGGAGACCCCGATCCCGCGGGCCTGGAGCTGAAGCTGCAAGACCACCGCGCCCCCGAAGATGAGGGCGCCCACAATGGCCCTAAGCGGATTCCACCGGGAGAAGATAACGAGGGCGATGGCGATGAACCCGCGGCCGGCGGTCATCCCCTCGCTCCAGGTGCCGGTGATGCCCAAGGAGAGGTGGGCCCCGCCCACGGCCGCCAGCGTCCCGGCGAGGGCCGCAGCAATATAGCGGATGAGGCTTGGGGAAACGCCCGCGGCGTAGGCGATGGCCGGGTTTTCTCCCACCGCCCGCAGCCGCAACCCGAACCGCGTACGGAAAAGCAGGAACCAGAAAAGCGGAGCCAAGAGGAACGCCACGTACACGAGGGGGTCGTACCGAAAGAGGAGGGACTGGGGGCCTGTGGGGGCGTATTTCGGGAGAACCGGGGCCATTTGCCCCACGTAGGGCTTGCCGATGAGGGCGCTCATGCCGATGCCGAAGAACATGAGGGCGAGCCCGGCCGCAAGCTGGTGGGCCCGGCGATGCACCACAAGCCAGGCGTAGATGAGGTTGGCCAAAAGCCCAGCCCCGGCCGCGGCCAGGACCCCCAGCCACGGGTTCTTGGTGCCAAAGGAAACGGCAAACCCCAAAGAGGCCCCAAGGAGCATGAGGCCTTCGAGGCCCAAATTCACCATGCCCGCCCGCTGCTCCACCGCCTCACCCAAGGTCGGGAAGAGGATGGGCGCGGCGTAGAGGATGGCCCCGGAGATCCAAGACAAAAACCAGCTCATCGTTTCCCCCTTTGGGCCAAAGGCTTGGCCAGCACAGTGAACAGGATCAGGGCCATGAGCACGTTCACCGCGGCGTAGGGCAGGCGTTGGGTGATCTGGAGGGTGAAGCCGCTGGAGGCGATGAAGGCGATGAGGAAGGCCATGATCAGGATCCCTAAGGGGTTGGCGAAGGCCAACCAGTTCACGAGGAAACCCATGAACCCGTAGCCCGGGGAGATGTCCAGCTTTAGGCGGGTGTGGATGGCGGCCACCTCGGCCACCCCCGCCAGGCCGGCGAGGGCTCCGCCGAGCATCATGGCCGCAAGGATCCACCGCTCTACAGGCAGGCCCAGACGGCGCGCAGCCTCAGCGTTGCCCCCTACTGTGCGCAGCTCCAGTCCCCAGCGGCTGCGGTTGATGAGGTACGCGTAGGCCAAAAGGAAGAAAAGCCCGAGGAAGAAGCCCAGATGCAGACGCGTACCAAAGAGAAGGGGGAGGCGCGCGGAGGCAGGGTACTCCGGGGTTTGGGGGTAGAAGGCGAGCTCGGGCGCCCGCCACGGCCCGAACACGAAGTAGCCCACGACCAAAGGAGCGAGGTAGTTGAGGAGGAGGGTGGTGATGGTCTCGTTGACCCAACCTCGGGCGCGGAGGACCCCGGGGACCGCGGCCCAAAGGGCTCCACCCACCATTCCGGCGAGGAGCACCAGGGCCAGGTGCAGGCCCATGGGAAGCCCCTCAAGATTCAACGCGGCCCAAGTGCCGAGGAGCGCGCCCATCATGAACTGCCCCTCCGCGCCCACGTTGATGAGGCCGGCCCGGAAGGGAATGGCCACGCCCAAAGCAGTGAGAAGAAGGGGGGCCATGCGGGCCAGCACCCCCGCCAGCCCCCGGGGATTCAGGATGTTCAGGCGGAACGTGTCCTGATAGGCCTTAATAGGATCCCGGCCCAGCCCCCAAAGGAACAGGCCGAACACCCCCAGGACGACGACCACGGTGAGGAGGAGGCGCACAGCAGACCAGCCCAGACGCGCGCGCCAAGAGCTAAGCATGCACCACCCCTGCGCCCGTCATCACCCGCCCCACTTCCGTAAGATCCGCTTCCTCTGGGCGGAACTCCCCGACGATCCGACCCTTGAGCATCACTACGATGCGATCGCTCAAGCTGAAAAGCTCGTTCAAGTCTTCGGAAATCAGGAGCACCCCCTTCCCCTCCTCCCGGGCGGAAAGGAGGGCCTGGCGCACGGCGTTGGCGCTGCGCACGTCCAGCCCCCTCGTGGGGTAGAGCCCCACCACCAGGTGGTAGGGTCGGTTCAGCTCGCGCACGAGGGTGAGACGCTGGAGGTTTCCGCCGGAGAGGGTGCCGGCCCGAGCCCGCTCGGGAAGTGGGTTAAGCCCGAGTTTGGCAAAGCCTGCGCGGAGGAGCTGGCGCACGCCCGACCAATCCAGGGCAAGGCCGCCTAAGCGGCTGAACCGCCGCGGATCCAAAAGCGCGAGGTTCTCCAACACCGTGAACCAGGGGACCACGGCCATGGCCAAGGGGTCCTCGGGCACGAAGGCCACGCCCCGCTGGATCAGGCGGCGCGGTGGCCAATGGGTCGCGTCCTCCCCAAGGAAGATCTTCCTGCCTCGGGTGATGCGAAGAAGGCCCAGGATAGCATCGCCCAGCTCGCGCTGGCCGTTTCCGGAGACCCCGGCCACGCCCACGATCTCGCCCGCGCGCACCGTGAGGTTCACGTCCTCAAGGCCGGGCGCCGTGCCGATGGGTTTAGTGCAGACGTTCCGCAACTCCAAAATGGGCTCGCCCGGGACACGGCCTGTCCCGGCCTTCGCCACTTCCACCAGGCGTTCCCCAAACATCATCTGGAGGAGGCTCTCCTCGCTGGCCTCCTCGGGGCGGACCGTGCCCACCACCCGGCCCTGACGCATCACGGTGATCCGATCCGCACAGGTCAGGGCCTCCCGGAGCTTGTGGGTGATGAACACCAGGGAATACCCATCTTCGCGGAGGCTCGCAAAAACCCTAAACAGGTTCTCCACCTCGTGGGGGACGAGGACCTTGGTGGGTTCGTCGAAGATGAGGATGCGGGCTTTGGCCAGGAGGAGCTTGAGCAGTTCCACCTTCTGCTGCTCGCCCACGGAGAGCTGCCAGACGGGAGTCGCAGGATCAAGCTCTAGACCATAGCGCTGGCTGGCCTCCCAAATGGTTTTGCGCAGGTCTTTAGGGCGCACGAGCCAGGGGAGTTCCGCGAGGAACAGGGCCACGTTTTCGGCCACGGTCATGGCAGGGATGAGGGTGAAGCCCTGGAACACCAGGCCGATGCCCAGCCGGCGGGCGTCCCGCGGGGAGCGGATCTCCACCTTCTTCCCGTGCACGTGGATCTCCCCGGAGTCCGCCTGGTAGAAGCCGTAGGCGATCTTGACGAGGGTGCTTTTGCCGGCCCCGTTTTCCCCAAGGAGGGCGTGGATCTCGCCGGGAAGAAGATCGAAGTTCACCCGGTCGTTGGCCAGAACGCCGGGAAAGCGCTTGGTGATGTCCACCAAGCGGAGCACGGGGGTCTCGGCCACCTTAACCGTCCTCGCCAAGGTTGCGGGGGATTATCGCCCGACTAAGCCGCTTGGAAACGGGCAAAGGGCGACAAAGGCCCCGACCTTCTTTTGGCAAAAGATGACAAAACTAGCCCGTCTGGAGGAGGGGAAGGAGGTTTAGAGCAAGCTCCAGGGTGAGGCGGGCGGTGGGGACGGTGAACGCCGGGCCCAGAAGAGTCCGCAGGCGCCGCAGCCGATACCGCGCGGTGTTGTAGTGGATGCCCAGGGCCTGGGCCGTGCGGCGCAGGTTCTGCCCCTGCTCCAGGTACGTGCGCAGGGTCAGAAGGAGAACGCCGTTTCGGTCCTCCCGCAAAAGAGGCCCCAGCACCTCCTGGCAGAACTCGGCCACGCCTTCCAGCGCCTCCTGGGAGGAGAAAAGCCGAAGGAAACCGAGGTCCTCGTAGGCGATGACCTCGCCTTTGGCCTGAGCCCGCACCACCCGGCCCAACTCCAGGCTCTGCATGGCCGCCCGGTAGGCCTTGGCGAAGTGGGAAAGCTCCGGGGCGAGCGGACTCAACCCGATGGACACGGAATGGGCAGGGTTCTCCTGGGCCACGCGCTGGCACACCTCTTTGAGGGCGCGGACGAGCTCCTCTTTGGACGCACGACGGCCGCGCACCGGGAAGAACACGATGAGGCGCGCGCCCTGCCGCCAGAACACGGCCTCCGGGTTGAGCACGCGGATGTACCGCCGGGCGAGGTGGAGGCTGGTGTCGATGCTGCTTCGGCTTTCCCTCTCTTGCAGGGCGAACACCTCGCGCACGGGGAGGTCGGGCGCCACCACGGCCACGTGGAAGGGAGGATCGAGCCGCACCCGCATCTGCGCGGCGAGCTTGCGGGCCCGCTCCACCGCCCCGGGCTGATCCGAAAGAAGCCCCTCCAGGATCTCGTTTTGGAACTGCTGCTCCACCTGGCTCAGGGCCCGGAGCTCCATCATCTTCAGGGCGGCCACCGTCGCCCCATGCTCCAAGGCCACCATCTGCGCGGAGGGCAGGGGCGAGGGGAGCTCTCCCCACATCAGGATCTCCCCGAGCTCCATGGAGCTAGCCCGGATGGGGTGGGCGATGCAGGGCTGGCCGCGGACGCGGAGGAACCGGGCCGGCCCCCACTCCGCCCGCCCCACCTCCTCGGGCTTAAACCCCTCGCCCAGGTACGCCTCGCCCGCGCTATCTCGCACCAGGAACTTCCCGCACACCGCCTCCGCGTCCGAACTGCGGCCCAAAAGGCGGCGGAAGCGGTCCACGATGAGGACCGGCCTCCCTACGCTTTGAGCGATGAGCTCGGCGATGTCCGAAAAACTCCCGCCTCGCAGGATCAGATCCAAGAACTGGCGCAAAAGCTGCTCCGATTGGCGAAGCTCGTTGGCCTGAATGTTGAGGATGCGGCTGGTGAGGGGCTGGATGATGTCGATGAAGGAGACTTTGGGCGGAAGCTCGATGAGAGGGAAGTTCAGGCGCTCGGCAGCCTCGATCATGCACTCCGGGATTTTGTCGATGTAGCTTTCGGGGGTGATGGCCAGGCCCACCAGGCCCTTCTCCGCAAGCTTGGGCACAAGGTTCTCCAGGTCCGCGGCCTTATCCCGCAGGGGATAAAGGGTGGTGACCAAAAGCTCGCCCGGGCGCACCCACTCCAGAATGTCCGGGACCTCCATGACGTTGACGGCCTCCACTACACGGTCCAGGCCCTTTTCTCCAGCCAAGACCTTGGCCCGGCGCAAGGGCTCGGCGAGGGTCAGGGCTTCCCGCAAGGTGAGACCCATCGCAAAAAGTATAAGGCCTAGAGGCGGCGGCCGAGGAGGCGCTCCAGAGCCCGGTTCACTTTGGTGCGCAGGGCCTCCCGCGGGGAAAGGGGCGGAACGAGCACGGTGTGGAGGCCTGCAAGCTTCCCGCCCAGAACGTCGGTGAGGAGCTGATCGCCGATCACCGCTGCTTCCTTGG
>JAUQPF010000010.1:23876-65013 GCA_030550535.1 Candidatus Bipolaricaulota bacterium | reverse complement strand
GGCCCTGCGCGTACTTGGTCTGAAGGTCCCGGATGGCCTGGGCCTTGGCCAGAAGGGCGCTGCGCTCCGCGGCCACCTGGGGCAAGAACACGGTGGTGAAGAGGTTTTCCGCGTCCACCACCCCGATGCGCACCCCTAAACCGGCAAGCTCCGCCAGGGCTTTGGCCTGCTCGGCCTCAAGGGCCGCGAGCCGCCCCGCAAGCCCCTCGAGCTCGCCGGCCACACTGCCCACCCGCTGAGCCACCTCCTCGATCCTTCCAGAATCCATGGCGCTCACCTGGGCCCAAAGCCCCGCGAACTCTTGGCTCAATCGGCTCAAGTCCGCGGAAAGGGCGGCCACCCGCGCCGCCGTCTCTTCAACGCGGGCCAGCCGCCCCGCAAGCCCCTCGAGCTCCTTCGCCAACGCGTTCAACCGCGCGGTCAGGTCCTCCAAGCGCGCGGAGTCCATGGCCGTCACCTTGGCGCTCAGCCCCGCAAGCTCCTTGCCGAGCTGGTCCACCTTGGTCCGCATACCTTGAACATCCGTGGTGAGGGCACGGAGGTCTCCCGAAACCTTGGAGAGGTCGGTGCTCAGGTTCTCCATGCGGGTGGAAAGACTACGGATGTCGTTTTGGCGAATGCCTTGGGTGACCATGAGCAGCTCCTCGCGCACATCGGTTAAGCGCTGATTCGTGCTGCTCACCCGGACAAGGGCCACAATGGCCAAAAGGACGCCAATGAAGCCCGCAATGTACCCGAGGGTGCGAAGATACCGGCGCATCCAACCTCCTTGTCGTGCCATTTTACTCGGACAGCCCCGACGGAGGCGCTTCCCCCGCGGAGTTTGGGCAAGCTCGAACACCTTAGGGTCTCGGTGGCCATCGACGTTGGGGGAACGTTCACCGATTTCGTGGGGCTCAAGAACGGGGTGCTCCAGGCCCTGAAGCTCAGCACCACGATCCCCCAGGAGAACGCTGTCCTTGAAAGGATCGCGCGCATCGGGGAGAGGCCCAAGCGCATCGTGCACGGAACGACCCTGGCCACGAACGCCCTCCTGGAGGGGAAGTGGGCGCGCACCGCGCTCCTCGTCACCCAGGGCTTCCGGGACCATCTGGAGATCGGTCGGCAAAACCGGCCCGCCCTTTACGACCTCTTTTGTGAGCGGCCCAAACCCTCAGTTCCGCGGGAGCTTGTCTTCCCTGTGCCCGAGCGCCTGGATGCCCAGGGCCAGCTGCTTCGGCCCTTGGACGAGGAATCCCTACAAACCATCGCCCGAAACCTGCGCGGCGCTGTGGAGGCCGTGGCCATCGTCCTCCTTTTCTCCCTCCTCAACGAGGGGCATGAGGGCCGGGCCCGCGAGGTCCTGCGCGAGGAGGGCCTTCGCGTGCCCATCGCCATTTCCTCTGAGGTCCTCCCGGAGATGCGCGAGTACGAGCGGGCCTGCACCACGGTGCTGAGCGCCGGCCTTCAGCCCCTCTTGGACCGCTACGTGCGGGGCTTGGCGAAAGGCCTGCGCGAGCGCGGCTTGGACGCCCCTCTCCTTCTCATGCAATCAAGCGGTGGGGCCGCGGATCCCGAGGAGGCCCTGAAACGCGCGGCTTGCCTCGCCTTCTCTGGACCCGCGGGAGGCGTGGTGGGCGCGCACTTCGTCGGGCAATCCCTGGGGCTATCGGAGCTCATCACCTTGGACATGGGCGGGACGAGCACGGACGTTTCCGTGATCCGCGGGGGAGAAGTGGCGCTGGCGGCGGAGCGGGAGGTGGCGGGCTGGCCGGTGTGCCTGCCCACGGTGGACGTGCACAGCGTGGGCGCGGGCGGCGGAAGCCTCGCTTGGCTGGACCGAAGCGGCCTTCTGCGCGTGGGCCCGGAGAGCGCGGGCGCCTGGCCCGGGCCGGCCTGCTACGGCCGGGGCGGGAAAAGACCCACCGTGACCGATGCCCACCTCCTTTTGGGCTACCTCCCCGGGGATAGGCCCCTCCCCGCAGGCCTTCAGCTCCATCGGATTTGGCCAAGGAGGCCGTGGCCCCCTTGGCCGAGGCTTTAGGGCTTTCCTGGGAGGCGGCCGCGGCAGGGATCCTCCGGGTGGCGGAGGCCGCTATGGAGCGGGCCATCCGCGTGATGACCGTAGAGCGCGGCCACGATCCCCGGGACTTCGCGCTCCTGGCCTTCGGCGGCGCCGGCCCCCTCCACGCCGTGGCCCTGGCCCAAAGCCTGGGCATCCGCCTTGGTGGTCATCCCCGCCTATGCCGGCGTCCTCTCCGCCCTGGGCCTCCTTGTGGCCGACCTCAACCACGCCCATGTGCGTTCCTTTTGCGCATCCCTTGGGGAAGTGGACCTCGCGCGCCTCAACGCCATCCTGGCGGAGATGAAGGGGCAAGCGGAGGAGGCTTTGGCCCGCGAGGAGGTTCCGCCGCAGCGCTGGGCGTTCCAAATGGCTGCAGACCTGCGCTACCACGGTCAAGGCTACGAGCTCACCGTGCCTCTCCCCCGCTGGCCCCTTGGGGAGGAGGACCGGGAGGCCCTCGCGCGGGCCTTCCACGCGGCCCACCGTGAGCGCTACGGCTTCGCGGTCCCTGAGGAGCCCGGGGAGCTCGTGGCCCTGCGTCTCACCGCCTGGGGCCACACGGAAAAACCGGAGCTCCCGGAGCTCCCCAGGGGCGGGGATTTGCAGGCCGCCCTATTAGAGGTGCGCCCCGCCTTCTCTCCCGGAGGTTGCCAGCGCTGCTCCGTGTACCGCCGCGAGAAGCTCTTTGCGGGCGCGGAGTTCTCGGGGCCGCATTGATGGAGGGCGCGGATTCCACGGCCTTCATCCCCCGGGGCGCGCGGGCCCTCGTCCATCCCCAGGGGCATTTGCTCGTGGAGGCCTAAGTGAACCCCATCACGCTCGCGGTGCTGGAGCATGCCCGGTGCGGCGCGGCCGAGGAGATGTCCGTAGCCCTCATCCGCACAGCCTATTCCCCGAACATCAAGGAGCGGCGGGATTGCTCCTCCGCGGTGTTCGATGAAAAGGGGGAACTTGTGGCCCAGGCGGAGAACATCCCCGTGCACCTTGGGGCCATGCCCTTCTCCGTGCGCGCGGCCCTTGCTGCCGTGGGGGAGTGGTGCCCCGGGGATGTGGTGGTCCTGAACGACCCGTTCCTGGGAGGAGCGCACATCCCCGACGGGACCTTCGTGGCCCCCGTGTTCTGGAGGGACGAGCTTTTGGGGTTCGTGGCCAACCGCGCCCACCACGCGGACCTCGGGGGCATGGCCCCCGGAAGCCTTCCTCCCCACGCCCGCGAGGTCTTCCAGGAGGGGTTGCGCATCCCGCCCGTGAAGCTTTGGAAAGAGGGGGAGCTCGTGCGCGATCTTTGGGAACTGATTCTCAGGAACGTGCGCACGCCCTGGGAGCGCGCCGGGGATCTTCGGGCCCAGAAGGCCGCGGTCGAGCGGGGGATGCCCGCCTGAAGGAGCTGGCGGGCCGGTTCGTCGCGGGGACGTTGCGCGCGGCCATCCGTGCCATCCCTCCCGGCACCTACGCGTCTGCGGACTTCCTGGACGAGGGCGTGGGCGTGCGCGTGAGCGTGCGGGTGAGGGAGGAGGAGGTCGAGGTGGATTTCACGGGGAGCTCGCCTCAGGTGGAGCTTCCGGTGAACGCGCCCCTTGCCGTGACGGCCTCCGCCGTGTACTACGCCCTGAAGGCCCTGCTGGACCCGGAGATCCCGCCCAACGCGGGAGCCTGGCGCCCCATTCGCATCGTGGCCCCGGAGGGGACGGTGGTGCACGCCCGGCCGCCGGCGCCTGTGGGCGGGGAAACCTCGAGCTCTCTCAGCGCAACGTGGACGCAATCTTTGGCGCTCTAGCCCAGGCCCTTCCCGACCGCGTCCCCGCCGCCTCCCAAGGGACGATGAACAACCTCGTGATCGGAGGGATCGATCCGCGCACGGGCCGTCCCCACACGTTCTACGAGACGATCGGGGGCGGAATGGGCGGCCGGCCGGGAAAGCCCGGCCTCAACGGCGTCCACACCCACACGACGAACACCCTGAACGCGCCGGTGGAGGTCCTGGAGACGGCCTATCCCCTGCGGGTGGAGCGGTACGAACTGTGGGAGGGTTCGGGTGGGGCTGGCCGTTTCCCCGGGGGATGGGCATTCGCCGGGACATCCGGGTCCTGGGGCATCGGGCGGTGGTGGGCCTCCTTGGGGACCGGCGGGCCCGCGCCCCCTGGGGCCTGGCCGGGGAAACCCGGCGAGGACCTTCTCATCCTGGATGACCGAGAGACCCGGCTCCCCCGCAAGGGCACGGTGGAGGTTCCCGCGGAGGGCGTGATCTCCCTCCGCACCCCGGGAGGCGGCGGCTACGGCCCACCCTAGGCCCCTAGCTCGTGCGGATCTCGCGGCGCATGAACACCAAATAGGCGGCGGCGAAGCACACGGAGGTCAGGGCCAAAAGGCCCACGAGCTGGGGCCAGCCCACAAGGAGGCTTTGCCCCAAGGGCAGGGGGTTTGTGGGCACCCCCGGCTGCATGAGGAGCGCCAGAAGGCTCAGCCCCCGGTAGGAGGGGACAAGGATGGGGAGGGTGGCCTCCTCGAACAGGGCCACGGGCGAGAAGCGCAGGATGAAGTCCCGCAGGTTCTCGTGCTTGAGCCAGGCCTCGGCGGGGGAGTCGGCGCGCACCGGCACCACCTGGTCCGCCACCACCCCCGCGATCATGTAGAGAAAGAGGGTGAAGAAGAGCCAGGTGGCCACGGCGGCCAGGGCCGAGCTCGCGGTGCTCCGGAAAAGGACGGAGTAGAGGATCCCCAGGGCCAGCCAGAAGCCCAAATAGAGGAGGGCCAGGACGAGGAACACCCCAAGGCGGGCGAGCTCGGGACCGTCCGGGGGAAAGCCCAGGGCATAAAGGCCTAGACCAAAGATGAGGAGGACGATGCTCACCACCACGATGGCGAGCGTCCCCAGGCCCGCCAAGAATTTCCCGTTGATCCAGGCGTCGCGGAAGATCGGCTGGGCCAGGACCCGGCTCACCGTGCCCCTCGTGAACTCCGAGTTCACGGCATCAAAACCCAAGAGCACGGCCAAAAGGGGTCCGAAGAAGGCCAAAAAGGAGAGGAAGGAGGGGAGGGCACCCGGGGCGGTGGTGAAAAGGCGCAGGTACGGAAAATCCCGGGCCGCGGCGGGGTTCTCCTGAAAGCCCTGGATGCCCAAATACACAGAGGTCCCGGCCACCACGAGGATGATGAGGCTCAGGATGAAAAACCGGCGGCTACCCAAGTGGTCCGCAAGCTCCTTCCAGAAGATGGCGCGCATAGGCTCACTCCCGGAAGTAGCGGAGGTAGATCTCCTCCAAGGTGGGCTCCTTGGGGCGGAGCTCCAAAAGCAAAGCGCCCTCCTCGGCCGCGAAGCGGAGGAGCTCGGGCCGCCCCTCCTCGGCGAGGGTCACCTGGAGCTCGCCCGGCCGAGGCTCCTCCACGGCGAGGGCCCACTCCGCGGCCTCCAGCCGCGCCCGCAGGATGGGGCTCGCCTGCGCAAGGACCGCCACGAACCCTCCAGGGGCGGTGAGCTCGGCCACCCGCCCCTCGGCCACCATGCGCCCCCGGTGCAGGATGCCCACGCGGTCGCACACCCGCTGCACCTGGTGCAGGAGGTGGGAGGAGAGGAGGACGGTCATGCCCGCCTCATCCCGCAAAAGGCGGATGAGGTCGAGGATCTGGGCGGCGCCCTCCGGGTCGATGCCCGAGGTGGGCTCATCCAAGATGGCGAGCCTCGGCTTCTTCACGAGGACGTCGGCCAGGCCCAAACGCTGGCGCATCCCGTGGGAGAAGGTGGCCACCGGGCGATGGGCCACGTCTTTGAGTCCCACCTGCTCCAGGGCCTCGAGGATGCGCTGGCGGGCCTCTCCCTCGGGGATGCCGTTCAGGCGGGTGATGAACCGCAGGTTCTCGAACGCCGAAAGCTCCTCGTAGAACCCGACCTTCTCGGGCATGTACCCCACGAGGCGCTTCACGGCCAGGGGCTCGCGCACCGGATCGTGCCCGCACACGCGGACCTCCCCGGCCGAGGGCTCGGTGAGGCCCAAAAGGATGAGGATGGTCGTGGTCTTCCCCGAGCCGTTGGGGCCCAAAAGCCCGTAGATCTCGCGCTCCTCGATGGCCAGGTCCAGCCCGTCCAGAGCCCAAACGCCGTTGTACTGCTTCCGTAGGCCTTTGGCCTCGACGATCATGGCTAGCGCCGGCCCAGGCGCACGAAGATCCCGGTGAGGCCGGCCACCACCACGACCACGACACCCACGCCCACCCAACCCCAGCCCATGCCCGCGGCCACGGTGACGCGCAAATCCATGGTTTTGCGGTCCTGCATGGAAAAGGCCGCGAGGCTCACCTGGTAGTCGCCGGGGATGGCCCGGGCCGCGGGCTTGATCTTCACCGTCACCTTCTCCGGCTTGAGGGTCAAGGAAAGGGGCGGGAGCTCCTCGATCTTCTCGGGCACGAAGGTCACCTCCCACCCGGAGGGCTTGGTGGCGTAGAACGAGATGTTCGTGATGGGCGCGGTGCCCGCGTTCCAGAGGTACAGGGTGAAGGTGCGCTCCCGGCCCTCCTGGGCCCGGATGTTGCGGGTGTCGCCCTGGCCGGTGACCTCGGCCTCCGTGCCCAAGCGCAGATCGTAGGTCCCGGTCACCACCGCTTTGAGCTCTAAGGAGGCCACATCGCTGTCGGCCTGAGCCACGAACACGAGGGGGTATTCGCCCTCCGCCACCCCCACGGGCGGGGTGACCACGAACCGCACCGTCTCCGTGGCGTTGGCCGAGATCCTGATGGAGGTGATGCGGGTGTCCGTCTGCCAGCGGGGGGTGAAGTAGGCCCGCCAGAGGAAGGGCACCTGGGCCCGCAGGTTCACCACCCGCTCCGTGTCCGCCTGGTTGCGGATGGTGATGTCGTAGGTGAAGTCCCTCCCCGCCGGGTTCTCCAAGGAGGGATAGTTCACGGAGAGGACCAGCCTCGTCTCCTTTTCCGTCTCCGCGGTGGCGGTGGTGGGCTGGAGCACCACGCGCACGTTCAGGGACTGGCTGAGCTTTCCATCCTCCGTGCGGGCCGTGAGGGTGAAGGTGTAGGTGCCGGATTTGGCCCCACTGGGCGGTTTGGCCTTGAACCTCACGGTGGTGGGCTTCTCCGCGTCCGCCCGAAGGTGGACGGCGCTGATCTGGAGGATGGGAAAGGAGGTCGTCTCAAACCGCGCGTTCCAGCCCGTGGGCCCCGTGATCTCCAACGCGATTGTCTCCGAGGAAACCCCGGTGTTGCGGAGGATCACGTCCAGGGAGAGCTCCCGATCGGGGGAGAGGACCACCGTGGGGTACTCCGTGTAGAAGAGGAACGAGCGTTCCGCCACGGCCAAGACCGGGCTTCCCAAAAGGAGGAGCAAAACCCCCCAGGCCTTTGCGTTGAAGCGCGTTCCCATATGCCCACCTCCTTAGAGGCCGGCAATTATGAGGATCACAGCCGCGCTTCTCAAGCCTATAATTTCGGGATGTCCCCGGATTTTTCCGCTCAAGCCCGGGTGGAGAGCGACCTCCCTGGGGAGCAGATCGTCACCCCCTACGGAACGTGCCTGCGTTTGGAAAGCGCGTTTTCGCTGCGCCTTTCTCCCCCCGACCCCGCGGAGGCCCACGCCCATCTGGCCCAGGCCCTCGGGCTCATCTACGGGATCGGCCCCGTGCGGGAGACCCTCCTTCGGGCCCGGGGTTACACCCTGTTCGACCTCCTGCGCCATCCCCTCTTCGGCCAGGACGCCGCGCATTGGACTCAGGCCCTGACCCAGCGCGACCTCGCCCGTTTAGCGCAGGGGATCTGCCGCTGGTACTCCGCCTCCCACCCCCTCCTCCTTTGCCTTCTGGGCTTGGCTGAGGACACAATGCTCGTCTTTTTGGATCTGGAATCCCTGGGCCTTTCCACCCTGCCGGTGTTTCTGGTGGGGATCGGGCGGGTCAACCTGCGGGAGGGGAAACTCACGATCCGCCAGTTCTTCGCGCGCGACCTCGCCGAGGAGATGGCGGTGTTGAGCCAAACCCTGGAGGAGCTCCCCGAACGGCCCCTGGTGGTGGGGTACAACAGCAAGGCCCACGACTGGCGACAGCTTCAAGCACGCTTGGCCTACTACGGCTTGGGCGAGCTTCCCGAGCCGGCCCACCTGGATCTTCTCTTCTTCGCCCGGAGGCTTTGGTCCCAAAAGCTGGGCGATTGCTCCCTGAGCCACGTGGAGAAGGAAGTCCTCGGCCGCACCCGCCCCCTGGACATCCCAAGCGAGCTTGTCCCCCTCTACTACGAGGCCTTCCTGCGCACGGGGCAACCCCGTTTCGCCCTTCCCATCCTCGCCCACAACCGGGAGGATGTGCTGAGCGTGGCCCTCCTTTTGGGCCGGATCCTGGAGGAACATGCGCGCGCTCCTTTCTCAACTTGAGCGGGAGGGGTGGTACCGGGGGCAGGTGGTGCGGGCGGTGGAGGTGCCGCCGCGGCCGGCGGTCTACGCCCCGCCTCCCCCGGAGCTTCCGGAGGCCGCGCAGGCCTGGCTCGCCGTTCAGGGCCTTCGGCTCTTTCGGCATCAAGCGGAGGCCATGGCCGCCATCCTCGCGGGGGAGGACGTGATCCTCGCCACCGGGCCCTCCTCCGGGAAGACCTTGGCCATGGCCCTGCCCATCCTCGCCGGCCTCGCCGAGGATCCGGAGGGCACGGCCCTTCTCCTTTACCCCCTGAAGGCCCTGGCCCAGGACCAGCTCGGAAAATGGCAGAAGCTCGGGGGATTCCTGGGGGTGGACGTAGGGGGCATCTACGACGGGGATACCCCGGCGCACCTCCGCCCGAAGCTCCGGGGAAAGGCCCGCCTGCTCCTCACCAACCCCTACGCCCTGCACCAATATCTGGAGTGGCACCACCTTTGGGCGCCGTTCCTCGCGCGCCTTCGGTACGTGGTCCTGGACGAGGCCCACTGGTACCAGGGGGCGTTCGGGTCAGGCGTGGCCCTCCTCCTTTGGCGCCTTGGGCGCCTGCTCCGCCGCTACGGGGCGAAACCCACGTTCGTTCTGGCCTCCGCCACCTCCGGGGATCCCGCGGGCCTGGCCCGGGCCCTTTTGGGCCGGGAGGCCCGGCCCATAACGGAGGACGGCTCGCCTCAAGGCGCCCGCACCTGGTGGTTCTGGGACCCCGACCGGGACCCAAAAGCGAGTGCGTTCGCCCAGGTCGTGCAACTCGCGCGGTTCCTCCTGGAGGCGGGGCTCCAGACCCTCGTGTTCGTGCCCTCTCGGCGCATGGCGGAGGCCCTGAGCGCGGCGGTGCGGGCGGCGGCTCCCCACCTTGGGGAAAAGATCGCGGCCTATCGTGCCGGGTATCTCCCCGAGGAGCGCCGGGCCCTGGAGGCCGGCCTCCGCGAGGGCTCCCTGCGCCTTGTGGTCTCCACCTGCGCCCTGGAGCTTGGGGTGGACATCGGCGGCTTGGATGCGGTGATCCTCATGGGCTATCCCGGCTCCCTGGCCTCGGCGCGCCAGCAGGCCGGTCGCGCCGGAAGGGCCGGCCGCCCCGCCCTCGTGGTCTACGTCCCCGAGGAGGACCCCCTCGACGCCTACTTCCTCCACCATCCCCAGGAACTCGTGTTCGGCCCGGTGGAGCTCCCCGTGCTCAACCCTCGCCACCGGGGCCTCCTTTTCCGCCACGCCCTCTGTGCCGCCGCGGAACTCCCCCTGCGCCCCGAGGAGCTCGGGGAGCTCGGGGTCCAGGAGGAGGAGCTCGCGCCGCTTCTGAAGGCCGGACCCCTGGCGCGCACGCCCGCGGGGCTCGTGTACGCCGGCCGAACCCGTGCCGTGGAGAACGCGCCCTTGGACGCCCTCTCCAGCCGTCAGGTCCGGCTCCTTTGGCGGGGGGAGACCCTGGAGGTGTGGGACGAGGTGCGGGCCCGGCGCGAGGCCTTTCCCGGCGCCGTCCTCCTCCACCAGGGCCAGCCCTTCCGCGTGAGGGCCCTGGACCTGGAGGCGGGCGTGGCCGAGCTCGAGGAGTTCCCCGAGGACTACACCACAAAGGCCGTGACCACGGAGACTGTACGGATCCTCAAACCCGAGGTGCAGCAGGAGGGCCTGGGTTTCGGTTGGGTGGAGGTGCGGGAGGAGGTGCGGGCCTATAAGGTCCTTTCCCGCGGGCGCCTCGTGGAGGTGCGCCCCCTTTCCCTCCCTCCCGTGGAGTTCCAAACGGAGGGGATTTGGCTCCTTTGGCCCACCCCTTGGGAGGAACCAGGGGCCCTGCACGGCGCGGAGCACGCCCTCGTGGCCCTCGTCCCCCTCCTTGTGGGCGCGAGCGCCAAGGACGTGGGGGGTATTTCCACCCCCCACCATCCCGACACCCAAAAACCCACGATCCTCATTTACGAGGGGTTCCCCGGGGGGATTGGGATCAGCCGAGCCCTGCTTTCCCGGGTTGGGGAGTGGGTGCGCCGCACCGCCGAGCACCTGGCCCGTTGTCCGTGCGAGGCGGGTTGCCCCCGTTGCGTCCTTTCCGCGCGCTGCGGAAGCGGCAACCAGCCCATGGATAAGGCCGGCGCCCGCGCTATCCTGGAGCGTTGGAGGGAGCGGTATGGCCCTGTGGGCTAGGGAGGGACGGCGGCGCTGGGAGGCCGTGCGGGCCTTGCCCCCCTACAGTCCCCCAAGCTTCCTGCGCATCGCGCCCTCCCGGGAGGGGCCGGCCTGGTGGCTCTCCTGGACGGTGGGGCCGGATTTCGGGGCGGATGCGCTGCCCGAGCTTCTGGAGGCGCTTCTCCGCGCCACCACCGCGCTTCCCAGCCCGCCGGAGCTGAAGCGGGTGGTGGGCGAGCACTTGGAGCCGGTGGAGGAGATCCCGCCCTTCTCGCCCCAGGCCGTGCGCCAGCCCGGGCTCCTCCTGCAGCGGGTCCACGTGCAGCCGGCGCGCTGGCTCCTCCTCCTGCACCTGGCCCGGGCCAAGGGAAAGGTTTTGGTGCCCGAAGTGGATCGCTACTTGGTGGGAGGGTGGTGGGCCTCCCTCGTGGCCCTCAAGCGGGCCTGTGAGGGCGGAAGGGGCTGAGGGAGGCCCACCCCGCGAGCCCTTGCGGCCCTACGGACAGTCCCCAAAACAGATGCGGATCTGGAAGTGCCACCGGCCGTCCGGGCCCAGGCACCAGCACCACCCCGGACCCGGGCAGGCTCCACCGATCACCACCTGCCAGCCCCCCGTTGCCGGGTTGTAGTACCAGCACATCCCGGGGTAGACCGCGCCCCAACAGGGCGGGCAGGGCCCGATCCAGCAGGGCGGGCAGGGATACCCCACCGGCCCCGGCAGGATCTGGAAGGTCGTCCAGGCCGTGGCGCAGCACCCGCAGGAAGGGCCGGGAACGAGCCCAAGCACCTTGGCCTTTCCGGACTGGGGGTCCGGCCCAAGGAGGGGGTAGGGGTCCTCCGGGGTGCCCAAGGGGACGGGAATGGGCTGGAGGCAGGCGACCGCCTGAAGGGATTCCGTGCCCGCAGGCGGGGTGACCCGGAACACGTAGTTCCCGTCAGGGAAAACATGGGTGCCCGCGGGCTTCCAGGGGTTGGGCGAGTAGGGGTTGGGAAAGATCAGGCGCACAAACCCACTGGGGTCGATGTCGAACACGTAAAGGTAGGCGGGCTGGGAGAGGTAGACGAAGAAGCGGGCCGTCTCCCCCACGTAGTACTGGGGCTTCTCCGTCCAGATGGCCACGGTGAGGCCAGGAATGGGCTGGGGAACGAGGCCCAAGGGCGAGGGCGCCTGGGCCCAGGCCAAGGCCGCACCAAGCACAACCAGCGCAGGAAGGATGCGACGCATCTTCGGTCACCTCCGCCTTTAGTTACACCGTGGGCAGGTCTTGGGTTTGGCGGGGAGGGGAGCGACGAGGAGGGCGGAGAGGAGGGCGCCCAGAAGCCCGAGGGAGCCGCTCAGGAAAAGAGGGGCCTCCGCTCCGGCCAAGGAGTACGCGGCTCCGGCCAGGGTGGGCCCCAGGGACTGTCCGGAGGCAAAGGCTGCGTCCTGAACGCCTGTCACCGTGCCCATGCCGAACCTTCGGCCAAGCTGGGTGCGCACCACGATGATGGAGCCCCGGCCGAAGGCGCTGGCCACCCCCATGAGGAGGGAAAGCAAGGCCACCGCCCACGGCGCCGCCACCACGGGCACGAAGAAGAGGGGCACGGTGGCGAGCATCCCCCCAAGGAGCACCTGGGGCCGTGGGGGCAGGAGATCCGCAAGGTACCCCGCAGGGATCTGGAACACGCTTTCCCCTACGAAGTACAAGGTGAGGACGGTGCCGATCATCGTCTCGCCCAGGCCTTTTTCGGCGGCGAGGAGGGGGAAGAAGGCGTTGAAGGCCTGGCGCCAAAAGCCCCGGGTGCCCATGTAGGCCACGATGGCCCAGAGCTCCCGCTGGGCCAAAACGGCGCGCCAAGGCGGCCGGGGCCGGCGGCGCTCCCCCGGAGCCCGGCCCTCCATGGGCACGAGGAACGCCACGGCCCAAAGGGCCGCCACGGTGAGGAGGCCCATGGCGTAAAACGGGGCGGTGAGCCCAAAGTGCTCGGCCAGGCCTCCCCCGAGGATCGGCCCAAGCCCCATGCCCACGAACTGCGCGGTGTAAAAGAGGTTGAGGGTGCGGCCCTCCCGACCGGGCGGGGTGCGCTCGGCCACGTAGGCCTGAGCCTGGGGCGTGACCAGGGTCGAGGCCAGCCCTTGCACCAGGCGCAGAAGCCCGATCTGCCAAAGGGACTGGGCCAGGGCATAGGCCACGGAGACGAGGGCGTAAAGGCCGAGGCCTGTGAGGATGAGGGGTTTTCGGGCCACCCGGTCGGAGAGCCGGCCGAAGAGGGGGCCGCCCCAAAACCGGGCCACGGCGAAGGCGGCGAACACAAGGCCCAGCTCCAGGCCGCCCGCGCCGAACGCGCGCATGTAGAGGGGAAGGACAGGGGAGATCACGCCCAGCCCCAGGAGGGCGACGGCCACGGCCAAGAACAGCGGCCAGAACCCGGGCACGGTCGCAAGTCTACCCGTTTTGTCCGGCCCGGGGGGTGGAAAGTAGAATGGCCGCGGAGAAGGGAGCCGGTTTCCAACGTAATTTGCATAACACCTCCCGCAGGAGGCCTTGTGCGCATCTCAGAGAAGCGCATCCTGGAGTGGTGGGAAGCCCCGGGCATCGAGGGCCGCGAGGCCTTCGATGAGGAGATCGTGTACCTCAACAACCAGGCTGAGTCCTTGAGCCTTCCGCGCTGGGCCGTGCTCGTGCGGGACCTCATGCCCCGCTGGGGCTTCGAGCCCTGTGCCCACCGCTTTTTCGATGGACTTGAGCAGGTGATGGGCATGATCGGCGCGGGAAAACCGGGGAGGCGCCTGGGAAGCTGCGGCGACGTCCCCTTGGCCGTCCACCTGCGTCTGCAGGCCCTGGGCCAGGAGTTCTTGGCCTGGGCTGCGGGAAAGGAGGCGCGGGAGCTGGGGCCCCTTTTGGGGGCGCGCACGCCCGCCCGGATGGAGGCCGCGCGCGCCGTGGGCCAGGCCCTCAGCGCCTTCGCCCACGGCTGGGTGGCCACCGACGAGGTCCTCGAGTCCTGGGCGGAACGGGCCACGCACCCCCTCACCCGAAACCTCGTGGACGGGGAGGACGCCCCCCTTCCCAAGCTCCTCCGCCACGCTTGCGCCTACAACGTCCTGGCGAACGTGCGTCGCTTGGCCCAGGCCATCGGCGAGGAGCAGCTCCCGGAGGTCCGCGTGTGCCAAGAGGCCTTAAGGGAGCTTCCTCACGCGGCTCCCGAGCGGTTGGAACAGCTTTGGGTCGTGCTTCAGGCCCTGGCTCGCTGGCTCAAAAAGGAACCGCCCCAGGATGCCGTGCAAGCCCACCTTTTTTCCATGCTCGGCGGGCGCGACCCCGTGCGGGAATGGCTTGTGGCCTCCCTCTACAAATCCCTGAAGCTCTGGCAAGTGCACATCGACCGGCTTTTGGGCCAACGGCACCGACTCTTCTCGCTCATCTAGCGGTTGGCAAAGGGGCGGGGCAGGGATAACCTTCGGCGGCCATGGAGAACCTGGTTTTGGTGCGGCATCCCTTGATCCAGGCCAAGCTCACCAAGCTCCGGGATAAGCGCACGGATCGGTTGCAGTTCCGGCAGATCCTGGAGGAGCTCACCGCCCTCATGGTCTACGAGATCACGCGGGACTTCCCGGTGCGGCCGGTGGAGGTGGAGACCCCGTTTGAGCGCACCCAAGGCGTGGAGCTGGCCCGGCCGGTGGTGCTTGTTCCCATCCTGCGCGCCGGGATCGTCATGCTCGATGGCGTCCTCTCCCTCATCCCCAGCGCCTATGTCGGCCACATCGGGCTTTATCGCGATCCCGCGACCCTCAAACCCGTCCAGTACTTCGTGAAGCTCCCTCCCAACCTAGGGGAGGCCCTGGTGATCGTGGTGGACCCCATGCTGGCCACGGGGGGCTCGGCCGTGCACGCCGTGAGCCTGGTGAAGGAGCGCGGGGGGCGGGACATCCGCTTCCTCTGCCTTGTGGCGGCACCGGAGGGCGTGCGGGCCATGGCCCAGGCCCATCCCGACGTCCCGGTGTACGCGGCCGCCCTGGATCGGGAGCTCGATAGCCACGGGTACATCCGGCCGGGCCTGGGCGACGCCGGGGATCGCCTGTTCGGCACATGAGGCGCGTGGTCCTGGTCACCGGAGGATCGCGGGGGATCGGCGCGGCCACCGTGCGCCGCCTGGCCCAGCTGGGCTTCGACGTGGCCTTCACCTACAGGACGGCCAAAACGGAGGCGGAGGCGGTGGCCCGCGAGGCGGAGGCCCTGGGCCGCCGGGCCTTGCCCCTTCCCCTCGACCTTGAGGACCTTTCCCGCATCAAGCCCACGGTGGACGCCGTGGCCGAGGCGCTCGGGGGCCTCCATGTTCTGGTGAACAACGCCGGCTATGTGCAGCGCGTGCCCCCGGAGAGCCTTTCTTTAGAGGACTGGGAGCGCATGATCCGCGTGGGGCTCACCGCGCCCTTCCTCTTCATCCAGGCCGCGGTGCCCCACATGAAAAAGGCGGGATGGGGGCGCATCGTGAACGTCTCCTCCCTTCGGGCCCTCACGGGTTCCCCCCACGGGGCGCACTACGCCGCGGCCAAGGCCGGCCTTTTGGGCCTCACCAAGTCCTTCGCCCTGGCCCTCGCCCCCTACGGGATCACGGTGAACGCGGTCTGCCCAGGCTTCGTGAATACGGACATCAACCGGGAGCAGTTGCGCACGCGGGGCCAGCAGATCCTAAGCCAGATCCCGCTTGGGCGGGTGGCCCAACCGGAGGAGGTGGCTGCCCTCATCGCCTTCCTCTGCACGGAGGAGGCCGGCTACATCACGGGCGCCACCCTCTCCATCAACGGCGGGCTGCGCATGGACTGAGATGGACCGCGCTCACCTCGGCCTCGCCACTTTCCATCGCCCAGGCCTGAACCTTTGGTCCTGGGTGGAGCTGGCCCAGGAACTGGGCTTGGGCGGGGTGGAGCTGCGGGCTGACCCAGGGCTCGCCCACCCCGACGAGCTTTCCTCCCAGGACCTTCGGCGGCTTCGCGCCCTTGCCCGAAACGGACTTTGGCTCTCTTTGCACATGCCCATTCATGGAGTGAACCTGACCTGGCCGGTGCGGGCGGTGGCCGCGGCCTCCCTGGGGGAGCTCGTGCGCACCGTGGACCTCGCGGCCGCGATCGGGGCCGATGTCGTGGTGATCCACCCTGGGCGCCTGCCCGCGGAGTACGTGCCCTTTCCGGAGTGGCACGAGCGAAGCCTTGACCGCCTGCGGTTCGCCCTGGGAGTGCTCCTTCCCCGCGCCGCCCGCGGCGGGGTGAAGCTCGTCCTGGAGAACTTGGGCAACGGGCGGGACCGGGGGCTTGTGCAGACCGTCGAGGAACACTTGGCCATCCTCCGGGAATTCCCGGAGCTTGGGGCCTGCTTTGACCTGGGCCACCTCCACACCCTGGGCGGCTCGCCCCGCGCCTACATCCGCGCCCTCGCGGCGCGCTTGCTTCACGTGCACCTCCACGACAACCGCGGCGATTGGGATGCCCATCTTCCGCTGGGCGAGGGCACCGCGCCCTGGCGGGAGGCCCTCGCGGCCCTGGCGGAGCAGGGTTTCCACGGCCGCATCATCCTCGAGCTTCCCGATCCGGAGGGGCTCAAAAGAAGCGTGCGACTTTTGCTGGGCTCATGAGCGCGCCCCGCTGGTACTGGGCGTTTTTGGTGGTGAACGTGGCGCTGGGGGCCTTTTCCCAGCTTCTGCCCCTCTACGCCTACTTTTTGGGGGCAAGCGCGGGCGAGGTGGGGCTTCTGGCCGCGGTGGGCAGCGCCACGAACATCGTGGCCAGCCTGTTTTGGGGAAAGCTCGCGGATCGGACCCTTCGGCGCCGGCCCCTTGTGCTCTTGGGCTTCTGGGGGACCGCCGCCTGCTACGCGCTTTTGGCCTTCCTGAGCCGCCGGAGCGCCCTCTTTCCCCTCAACGCCGCGGCCACCTTCCTCTGGATGGCCGCGGGGACCGCTGCCACCCTCCTGGTCCTCCACGCTTTTCCCCACGAGCGCTGGGAGCGGGAGATCGGCCGGTTCAACGCCTTCGGCGGCGTGGGCTGGACCGCCGGCCTCATCTTAGGGGCCCTTTGGACCACCGCCCTGGCCCGCCTCGTGGGAGAAGGATGGGGATTGCGCTCCTTGGCGTTGATGCTCGCCCTCGTCGCGGGCTTCGCGGGATTCCTGGCCTTCCGTAGCCTGCCCGAGCCCCGCGCGGTGCGGCGCACAAGCTTCCTGGACTGGACCTCGGGGATCGGCACGTTCGTGGTGGAGCGGCTGCGCTACGGCCCCACGTACCTCTTGGAGGCCCTGAGCCCCCGCCAGATCCTCCGGTTTTTGCAGGGACGCACGGCCTTCGGGCCGGAGCTCGTCCTCTGCTACTACGGGGAGCTCCTTTCCTTCGTGGGCTTCGCCCTCGTGTTCGCGCCGTTTCCCGTGTTCCTGCGGCAGAGATTGGGGTGGCCGAACGAGGGGGTGTTCGCCCTGTACGTGGCGCATCATGCCATCGGCATTTTCGCCTACGAATGGGCCCGCCGGGCCATCGCGAGCTGGGGCCACCGCCCGGCCCTGGCCTTTGCCCTCCTCGTGCGGGTCGGGATCTTCGCGGGCTTTGCGGCGGTGGGCCGCGGCGCCTCCCCTTGGATCCTGCCCCTCCTCTTCGCCCTGGCCGGGATCACCTGGTCGTTCTTTCAGCTTTCCACCACGGCCTTGGTTTCGCGGCTGGCGCCGGCGGAGCTGCGCGGGCGGGGTTTGGGCCTCTATAACGCTGTGGCCGGGCTAGGGAACGTGATTGGCGCCGCTTTGGGCGGGTACTTGGCCGATGCCTTCGGCTACGCGGCGCCGTTTCTTTCGGGCGCGGCCCTCCTCTTTCTGACCCTTCCCATCTTCCTTGTGGAGAGCCGCCCCGCCCCCTAACTCACTCCTTCTCCTTCACCTCGAGGACCTGCATCCCGTTGTAGTAGCCGCAGTGCGGGCAGACCCGATGGGGCAGGCGGAAGTTGTGGCACTGCGGGCACTCGGTAGCCGCCTGAAGCTTGGCCCGCCAATGGGTGCGGCGCAGGCGCACTTCGCGATGGGATCTACGGGATTTCGGAACCGCTGCCATTTTCCCTCCTTTGGCGGAGCTATTTTGCCCGCGGCCGCTCCAGAATCAAGGTGACCGGCCCGTCGTTCACGAGCCCCACCTCCATGTGGGCCCCGAATATCCCGGAGCGCACGGGCACCCCTTCCCCAGCCAAGGCCCCAAGGAAAAGGTCGTAGAGGGCCCGGGCCTTTTCCGCAGGTGCCGCGCCGTCGAAACTGGGCCGCCGCCCCGCCAACGCATCCCCATAGAGGGTGAACTGGGAAACGCAGAGGATCTCGCCGCCTACCTCCCGAAGCGAGCGATTCAGTTTCCCGTTTTCGTCGGAAAAGATGCGGATCTCCGGGACGCGTTTGGCCCAGAACCGCACCTCCTCCTCATCGTCCTCCCGGCCGATGCCCACAAGGAGAAGGAGACCTGGGCCGATGCGCGCCACCTCCCTCCCCTCCACGCGCACCCAGGCCTCACGCACCCGCTGAAGAACGATGCGCATCCGCTTTCTCGCTTTGGAAACTCAAAAGGAAGGCGTGCACGCGCCTGAGATCCTCGAGGGAGAGCGCATCGAGGAGGGCGAGGATCTCTTGGCGCAGGATTTGTCGCTCCCGTTCGGTTCGGCGCTCCTCGTGCAGGGCCTGTTCGGCCAAGCGCCGCGCCGCCCGGCTCACCTCGTGGTCCACGTAGTTCACCCGCGCCCTGGGGAAGCGGCGCAAGAGCTCCTGGGCGAGCCTGTTGAGGTGCTGCACCGCCGGGTCCCGCGGGGAAAGGGTGCCGTTGAGCTGGTTCACCACCTGGTGGTTATCCGTGAAGAGCACGAGCTCCTCGGGCTGCCGCTGGAGGGCGAGCCGGAGGCCTTCGAGGATGGCCCGGTACTCGGCGACCTCCGGGGTGGCGCGGCCAATGCATTTCCCCAGGCGCTCGAGGACCCGGCCCTGGGGGTCGCTGAGCACCACCCCGATGGCGGCCACGGCAGGGTCCCCCCGGGCCGCACCCCCTGCGGAGAGAAAAAGTTTGCGCATGCTTTGGGCCCGGCAGGGATTGAACCTGCGACCAACCGGTTATGAGCCGGCTGCTCTACCCCTGAGCTACGGGCCCACCAAGGCTGATCGTAGTGGGGGCCAGCAAAACAGGCAAGCGGGTTCGCTGCCCGCCCGCAAGGCTCATGCCTTGCACAGGCCCGCGGAGGCGGTAAGCTTGCCCCCTCGTACTGGGTTCGCCCGCCCGGCGGGTTTTTTATTTTTACCTTCCCGCGCGAAACCCACGGAGGAGCGAGATGGAAACGGCGGATATGCACAGGATTCGCAACATTGGGATCGCCGCGCACATCGATGCCGGCAAGACCACCCTTTCGGAAGCCATGCTCTTCCTCTCCGGGAAGAAGCACCGCTTCGGTGAGGTGGACGAAGGCCAGGCCACGCTGGACTGGATGCCCCAGGAGCGCGAGCGCGGCATCACCATCACCGCTGCGGCCACCACCCTCCCCTGGAAGGGGCACACCGTGAACCTCATCGACACCCCCGGCCACGTGGACTTCACGGCGGAGGTGGAGCGGGCCCTGCGCGTGGTGGACGGGATGATCGCCCTCTTTTGCGCCGTGGGCGGGGTGGAGGCCCAGTCGGAGACCGTGTGGCGCCAGGCCGAGCGCTACGGGGTCCCGCGCATCGCCTTCGTGAACAAGATGGACCGGGTGGGCGCCGATTTCGTCGGCGTGGTGGAGGAGATGCGCCGCGATTTGGGCGCCAACCCCGTGCCCATCGTTCTTCCCATGGGAGCTGAGGACGAGTTCTGCGGCCTCATCGACCTCCTCACCCTGGAGGCCATCCTCCTTGGGGAGGGCGAGAACGGGGGGGAACCCCCGCGCCTCCCCATCCCCCAAGAGTTCCAAAGGGAAGCGCAAGCGGCGCGCGAAAGACTCGTGGAGGCCGTGGCCGAGGCCGACGACCTGTTCTTGGAGCGTTACCTTTCCGGGGAGGTGAGCGAAGCGGAGCTGCGGCGAGCGCTGCGGCGGGCCACCCTGGCGGGGAAAATCGTGCCCGTCCTGGCGGGATCAGCCGCCAAGCTCAAGGGCGTGCGAAGGCTTCTTGACGCCGTGGTGGACTTTTTGCCCTCCCCCGTGGACCTTCCCGCGGTGCGCGGCTCCTGGGAGGGCCAGCCGCTCGAACGCCTCCCCAGTCCTGAGGCGCCCCTTTCTGCCCTGATCTTCAAGATCCAGGCCGATCGCCACGTGGGAAAGGTCTATTTTGTGCGGGTTTACTCCGGCGTTTTGCGCGCAGGAAACCCGGTCCTCAACGCGGGGAGGGGCACGGTGCAGCGCGTGGGCCGCCTCTTTCAGGTGCACGCCAACGAACGCCTCCCCGTGGAGGAGCTTAGGGCAGGCGAGGTCGGAGCCCTCGTGGGCCTGGACGAGGCCCATACCGGCGACACCCTCTGCGCTCCCGATGCGCCCATCCTTCTTGAGGCCATGGATTTTCCCTCTCCCGTTTTGGATCTGGCGATTTCTCCTGTGCGCAAGACCGATGCGGACCGCCTTTCCCGGGCCCTCGCCGCCCTCGTGGCCGAGGATCCCACGCTCTCCTTGCGCGCGGACCCTGAAACCGGAGAGCTCGTCGTCTCCGGGATGGGGGAGCTGCATCTGGAGATCGTGGTGGATCGGCTGCGGCGGGAATTCGGGGTGGAGGTGACGAGCGGTGCGCCCCAGGTGGCCTACCGGGAGACGCCCCTGCGCGCCGGGAATTTTGAACACAAGCTCGTGAAGCAGACGGGAGGCCGGGGTCAATATGCCCACATCCTCTTTCGGGTCGAGCCGGCCGCGCCCGGCACAGGCTTGGAGTTCGAAAGCCGGGTGGTGGGGGGCCGCATCCCCAAGGAGTACATCCCCGCTGTGCGCAAGGGCCTGGTGGAGGCCATGGCGGAGGGCCCCTTGGGCTTCCCCGTGGTGGACCTGAAGTTCCTCCTCCTCGACGGCTCCTACCACGAGGTGGACTCCTCGGAGCAGGCCTTCCGCACCTGCGCGGCCCAGGCCCTGCGGGAGGCCCTAAGAAGGCTGGGAACGCTCCTCCTCGAGCCGGTGATGCACCTTGAGGTCACCGTGCCCGAGGAGCATGTCGGCGCCGTGGTGGGCGATCTTTCCGCGCGGCGCGGGAAGCTTTTGGGCCTCGAGAGCAAGGGGTCCCTCGCGGTGGTGGTGGGGCGGGCCCCGCTCGCCGAGCTTTTCGGCTACGCCACGGCCCTGCGCAGCCTCACCAGCGGCCGCGGCTCCTTCACCATGCGGTTTGAACACTACGAGCGCGTGCCGGAGTCCTTGGTCCCCAAGGTGGCCAAACGCGCCCCCGTGTACTCCGGATAACCCGTAAGAAGGAAGTCCTCGCCCACGCGCTCGAACTCAAGATCCCGAAGGCGGATGCCCTGAGCGGGCTCGGGGAAGCCCTCCCCGCCCACGGCGGGAACGGCCTTCCTCCCGCCGAGGATGAGGGGCGCGTAGAAAAAATAGACCTTGTGCACGAGGCCTTGGGAAAGGAAGGACCAGGCCACCTCGCCACCGCCCTCCACGAGCACGGAATCAATGCCTCGTGCACCCAACAGGGCCAGAAGTCTCGGTAGATCCACGCCTTTTTCTCCGGGAAGGCGCAGGACTTCCACGCCCTGGGCCCGCAGGGCCTCCTCCTTCTCAGGGGGCATTCGGACCGTGGCCACCAGGGTCTGGGCCTGGGCGTTGAACACGCGGGCGGTGAGGGGGACCCGGCCCTCCCCATCGAGGACGATGCGCAAGGGCTGTGGCCCCTCCACCTCGCGCACGGTGAGTTCAGGGTCGTCGGCGAGCACGGTGTTGGCGCCCACGAGCACCGCCGCGTACCGCCGGCGCAGCTCGTGCACCCTCCTTCGCGCCTCCGGCCCCGTGATCCACCGGGACCTCCCCGTGACGCTGGCGATCTTCCCGTCCAGGGTGAGGGCGAGTTTCAGGGCCACAAAAGGGGTCCCCGTGGTGATCCAGTGGAAGAAGACCTCGTTGAGTTTTCGAGCCTCCTCGGCGAGGACGCCCTCCACCACCTCGATCCCCGCTTCCCGGAGTTGAGCCACGCCCCGACCGGATACCTGCGGATTGGGATCCCGCGTGGCGATCACAACGCGTTGGATCCCCGCCCGGATGATGGCCTCCGTGCAGGGCGGCGTCTTCTTTCCCGGGAAAGCCACGCAGGGCTCAAGGTTCACGTAGAGTTCGGCGCCGCGAGCCCTCTCCCCCGCGCGCTCCAAAGCAAGGATCTCCGCGTGCGGCCCCCCAAAGCGCTCATGGTAAGCCTCGGCCACGATCCCCCCCTCCCGCACCACGAGGGCCCCCACAAGGGGATTGGGACGGGTTTGGCCCTCGCCCCGCCGGGCCAGGGCGAGGACGCGGCGCATCAATTCCTCGGGCGTCCAGCGGCCTTCCACAAGTTGAGGGCGGCTTCGCGGGGCTTGGGGGCGCGGAAGATGGCCGCGCCCACCACGACCACGTCCGCACCGGCCTCCACCACCGCACCCACGTTTTCCGGACCGATCCCCCCGTCCACAGCGATCGTGATGGGACGCGTTCCCACCATCCTTCGGAGCGCGCGGATCCGCTCCAGGGACTCGGGAAGGAACGCTTGCCCTCCAAAACCCGGCTCCACGCTCATCACCAAAACCCAATCGAGCTCATCCAAAAGGGGCTCGAGCACGGAAAGCGGGGTGCGCGGCCGGAGGGAAACGCCCACCCGGCAACCCAGGCCCCGGATGGCGGCCAGGGCCTCATCCGGCGGATCCGCGGCCTCGATGTGGAAGATGACCACGTCCTCCGGGCGCACGGAGAACCGCGGGGCGTAGAGGGCCGGCCGGTCCACCATGAGGTGGATGTCGAAGGGAAGCGCGAGCTTGTCCCGCAGGGAGTTGGGGAGAACGGGGCCAAACGTGAGGTTGGGCACGAAGTGCCCGTCCATCACGTCGAAATGCACGTAGTCCACGAGGTCGGAAAGCCCCTCAATAACGGAGCGCAAGCAGGAAAGGTCGGCGTTGAGGATGGAGAGGGAAAGCTTCATTCAGGAGCGGCGGCGGCTGCTTCCCGCGATGAGGAGCATGCCCAGAAGCTGGGCCACGGCCATGGCCGCGGAGGCCACGTAGGTGAGGGCCGCCGCGGTGAGGACCTCCTTCACCGCGCCCAGCTCCCCTTCCGTGACGAGGCCGGCGGCGCGCAGGGCTTGAACCGCCCGCCGGGAAGCGTTGAACTCCACAGGGAGCGTCACCAAGGTGAACAGCACCGCCGCGGAAAACAGGATGATCCCCACGTTCACCAGGGATGTGGCCTGGAAGATGAGGCCGAGGAAGAAGAGGGGGAAGGCCAACTGCGAGCCGAACATGGCCACGGGGACGATGGCCGAGCGCAGGGCCAAGGGAGCATAGCCCTGGGCGTGCTGGAGGGCATGGCCGGCCTCATGGGCCGCCACGCCCACGGCGGCCACGGAAACCGAGTCGGGCGCGGAAAGCCGGAGAACCCGCCGGCGCGGGTCGTAGTGATCGCCCAAGGGCTGGCGGATGGGCTCGATGCGCACGTTCGTGACGCCCGCGTACTCCAAAAGGATGCGGGCGGCTTCGGCCGCGCTCACCCGGCGCTGGGTGGGCACGCGCAGGTATTTCGCGTAGGCCGCGCGCACCTTGTACTGGGCGTAAAACGCGAGAAGCACCGCGGGGATGAGAAGGATCAGCGTTTCCGGGTAGAAAAGCCAGATCATGCGCACACCTCCTTTTTTCGCACGGCGGCATTATAAAAAGGGGCGGGGGAGAGGGCCATAGGCCGGATTCTGTCGTGGGGGGCCATTCCTCTTGTGCGGCCTACCCGGAGGCATCGGGCGGGCCACCCTCAAGCGCCTCCCTATTTGGCCTTGCTCCGGCCGGGGTTTGCCGTGCCCGGGAACCTCGCGGCCCCGGCGGTGGGCTCTTACCCCACCGTTTCACCCTTGCCCGCACCCCTCCCGAGGAGGGGCCGCTGGCGGTCTGTTCTCTGTGGCACTTTCCAGGGATCGCTCCCTCTCGGGTTGCCCCGAGCGGCCTGCCCTGCGGAGTCCGGACCTTCCTCAGGGGTGAAAGCCCCTGCGGCCCCCTGGCCGTCTCCCCCACCCGGCCCGGGTGTACCGACACCGCGGGCACACCCAAAGTATACCGCCCACGGACTCCACCCGGCGCAGGGGCCGAAAACACCGGGGGCAAAAAAGCCGCAGGACCCCAAGAAGGCCGGCCCCGGCGGCCAGCCCAAGGAGGATGGCCTTCCACGGCACCACGAGGCCCCCGCGGGAAGGGGGCTCCTCCAAAGCGGAGAGGAGCCCGCTCAAGAAGCGCACGGCGGCGTACCCCGGGCGCGTGCGGTTGGCCTCGAGCTCCGCGCGCTGGCGAAGCTCCTCGGTCCGCGCCGGAAGGCGCACCGCTGGCCCTGCCCGCACCACCACCCGCCAGCGCCGATCCGCGCCCCGCAGAAAAACCAAAAGGGTCTGGTTCTCCCCAAGGCCCCAGGCCCGAAAGACCTCGGCCGCGTAGCGCAGAGGGTCCCCAAAGGGGTCGTGCCAGCTCGCGAGGTACACGATGTCCAGGCCCCTCTCGGCGAGAGCCTGGAGGAGAGCCCAAACCTTTCCGCGATCCGTGGCCTCCAGGGTCTGGCCATAGTCGTTGATGGGGCCGGTCTGAAGGGGCAGGGAATAGGGCTGAGCCCAGCCTACCAGCGCAAGAGCAAGAACCGCGAGCAGTTTTCGCAGGTCACCACCTCCCGACCCTCCCGAAGCTTGAGCATCGTGGCCTCGGAAAGCCTAAGATGGCACCCGCTGCAGGCCTGCCCATCCACGTACACCACGGGATCGGGGTAGCGGGCCCGGAGTTGCTCGTACCTCTGCCGCACCAACGGAGGAAGGCGCCCCAACGCCTCTTCCCTGCGAGCCTCGAGCGCGGCCTTCTCCTGCTGCAGGGCCTCCCGCTTTTTCCCAAGCGCCTGGAGCTCCTCCGTTAGCTTGGCCCGCCGCTCTTGGTGACGCTGCTCCTCCTCCGCGAGTTTCTTGGCGTCTTCCTCCACGGCGTCCATGAGGCGCAGGGCCTCCTCGCTCAGCTGGTCCAGTCGCGCCCGCAGGAGCTTCACCTGCTCGCGCAAAAACTCCATCTCCTTGTAGGAGATGATCTCGTGGTCGAGCTTGTGCTGGTACTCCCGGATTTTAGCGTCCGTGGCATCGGCCTCGGCGGTGCGGTCAAGGGCGGATTGCCGAAGTTTTCGGTGCTCCTCCCGCCGGCGAGCCATGGCCTGGTCCTCCGCCCTGAGCCGGTCCTGAAGCACAAGCTCGTCCTGATCCAGGTCAGCCAAGCGACCAGAAAGATGGTGCAGGGCGTGATCCAGCTCCGCCAAGACCCGCAACGCCGCGAGGACCTCGCTCACCCCTCGATCACCTCGAGTTCAGGGAAGCGTTGCCTGAGGAGGCCGGCGATGTGGGGGACGAACGGCCGCTCCGTCTCCGCGTGCCCAAAGAGGGCCACGGTGAGCCCGGCCTCCACCGCCTCCTGCACCCGGTGATACCCCATCTCCCCGGTGAGGAAAAGCTCGGCTCCGGCGTGGAGGGCGGCGGGCACAAGGTCGCCGCCGCTTCCCCCGCACACGGCCACGCGCGACACCTCCTTAGCGGTTGGCCCAGCCACGACTTTGGGCCCGGCTACCCCCAAGGCCATCGCGAACCTCTCCAGCACGGCCGTGACCCGGGTAGGTTCCGAAAGCTGCCCCACGCGGCCGAGCCCGTGCCGCACATCGCGGTTGGCCAAAGGGTAAAGGTCGTAGGCCACCTCCTCGTAGGGATGGGCGGAAAGCATGGCCTCCAGGACCTTCTCCAACTTCTCCTCGGGAACGATGGTCTCCAGGCGTACCTCCTCCACGTGTTCCTCGCGTCCCACCGTGCCCAAGAAGGGTTTCGCGCCCTCCTCGGGGAGAAAGGTGCCGGTGCCCCGCACGCGGAACGAGCAATGCCCGTACTTCCCGATCTTTCCCGCGCCGGCCGAAAACAGGGCCTGGGCCACGGCCTCCTCGTGGGTTGTGGGCACAAACACCGCGAGCTTCAAGAGCCGGCCGCGGGTCCGCAGGGGCCGGGCCTCCCGGAGGCCAAGGCGATGGGCCAAAAGGTCGTTGAGGCCACCCTGAGCGGCGTCGTAGGGCGTGTGCAGGGCATAGAAGGCCACATCCGCCGCCAAAAGGGCCCGAAGCTTCGCCCCCAGGGGCGTATCCGGCCGCACCGCCTCCAGAGGGTGGAAGAGGAGGGGATGGTGGGCCACCACGAGGTCCACCTCCGGAAGGAGGGGGAGGTGGCGAAGCTCCAGATCCAGGACCACGAGGACGCGGCGGCAGGGCGCCTCTAGCCTCCCCACCTGAAGGCCGGTGCGATCCCACTCCTCCGCCAAGGACCGGGGGAACCGCCCTTCAAGAAAACCCACCACCTCGAGGCGTTGCATATCCCTTGCAGTTTAGCGGTTCGCGGCCTCCGCGCAATCCGGGCGCTATACTCGAAGGAAAATGGAGATCGTTTCCCTGCGTCCAAACGTTTGGGTCCTGCGGGGCGGGGTGAACCTCGGGGCCCTCGTGGCCGAAGGCGAGGTCTTTTTCGTGGATGCCGGACTGGACGAGGGCCCGGCCCGGCGGCTTTGGCGTTGGGCGGAGGAGCGGGGACTCCGGCCGCGCGCAGCCGTCCTCACCCACGCCCACGCCGATCACTTCGGCGGTGCCCACTTTTGGGAGGCCCAAGGGCTCCCCCTCTGGGCCCCTCCCCTGGAGGCGGCCATGATGCGCCACCCCCTTCTCGAGCCCCTCTTCCTCTTCGCCGGAGCCTCCCCTCATCCCGAGCTCCTCGCCAAGTTCACCCTGGCCCGGCCCATCCCCACGGTGAGGCCCCTTGAGGAGAAGGCGGAGGAGCTCCTCCCCTTGAAGATCGTGCCTCTCCCGGGACATGCGCCCGAACAGGTGGGGGTGGCGGTGAACGGCATCCTTTTCTGTGCTGACGCCCTCTTCACCCCCGAGATCCTCGCCAAGCATCCCATCCCCTTTTGCCACGACGTGGCGCAAGCCCTAAAGAGCCTGGATGGCCTTGGGGAGCACGAGGTCGTGGTGCCGGGGCACGGCGCTCCCTTGGAGGGTGCGGCCGTGCGCGCCGCCGTCCGGGCGTTCCGAACCCGCCTCCTTGACCTCTTGGAGGAAACAGAAAAAGCCGTGTCCACCCCGCGCTCCGGCGAAGAGCTCGTGGGGTTCCTAGCTCAACGCTTTGGCGCGCAGAACCTAAACCTCGTGGGTTTCCTGCTCGCCCGCACCACGGTGTACGCTTTGCTTTCCTTCCTGGTACGGGAGGGGCGCGCGGAGGCCTTTTTGGAGAACGGGGTTCTCCTCTGGCGGGGGAAGTGATGGCCACGCGCACGGGTTACGCCGATCTGCCGCTGCATGGCGGTCACGTCCCGCGCTGGCTTTTCCTCCGCATGGTCCGCCTGAGCCGGGCCATCCTCCTTGCCCTCGCCGAGGAGTTCGGCACCGCGGAGATCCTGCGCCGTCTCTCCGATCCCCACTGGTTCCAAGCCCTGGGGTGCCTTTTGGGCTTTGACTGGCACTCCAGCGGCCTCACCACGACCACCTGCGGCGCCCTCAAGCTCGCGCTCGCTGAGATCGGTCCGGAGCTTGGGCTATGCGCGGCGGGCGGAAAGGGCGCGGCCTCCCGGGAAACCCCAAAGGAGATCGAACTTCAGGCCGAGCGCGTGGGCCTTGAACCCGGGCCTCTCCTCTACGCCTCGCGCATGAGCGCGAAAGTGGACTCCGCTGCCCTTCAAGATGGCTTCCAGATCTACCACCACGTGTTCTTCTTCGACCGGGAGGGACGGTGGTGTGTGGTGCAGCAGGGGATGCGGGAATCCGCGCGCCTGGCCCGCCGCTACCACTGGCTCTCCGAGGGGTTAGAAAGTTTCGTGGTGGAGCCCCACGCAGGGGTGGTGGGGGCCCGCGCCGACCTCGTCCTGAACCTCGTGGCCCAGGAAGCCGAGCCCGCGCGGACGGCCATTCCCGAGCTTGCGCGCAAACCCCCGGATCAGCTCGCGGCCGAGCTCCGTCACCTGAAACGGCTGAAGCTTCCGGAGCGGCACGCCCTCCTCCTTTCGGACCTCGACCCCAAACGGCTGGAGAGCGTTTTCCTGCGCACCTACGAGGCCGCAGCCCCGGACTTTGAGAAGCTGCTGGGCGTGCAAGGGTTGGGCGCCAAGGGCCTGCGGGCCTTGGCCCTGCTCGCGGAGCTCCTCCATGGGGCCCCCGCGTCCTTCCGGGATCCCGCGCGCTTCGCCTTCGCCCACGGCGGAAAGGACGGCACACCCTACCCCGTGGATCGGGCCACCTACGACCGGACGGTCGCGGCCCTGGAGCGGGCGGTGCGCCAGGCCCGGCTCGGGGAGCGGGAGGAGCTTGCGGCGCTGCGGCGCATCCCGCTCCTCTTCCGCTCCCCTTAGGGCCTGGCGGTGCTGGTGGGTTGGCGGCCGACCAGGAGGTGGGCCAGCTTCCTATCGCCCCTAAGCACAGGCCCCGTTTTGCACCAAAAGTAGAGCGTCGTCGCTCACCCCTGCGCGCCGGAAAAGGGCCACCAAGTCCTCCACCCGCAACCTCCCCTTTTCCGTGGCCCCAAGGTCCAGGATCACCCGCCCTTTGTGCATCATCACCAGCCGCTCGCCCACGGCCAGGGCCTGGTCCATGCGGTGGGTGACCATGAGGGTGGTGATCCGGTATTCCCGCACCAAATCCTCCGTGATCTTGAGGACGCGCTCGGCGTTGGCGGGATCCAGGGCCGCGGTGTGCTCGTCCAAAAGGAGGAGCTTGGGCCGGGTGAGGGTGGCCATGAGCACGGTGAGGGCCTGCCGCTCCCCGCCGGAGAGGTGGGCCACCCGCTCGTGCAAGCGCTTTTCCAGGCCCATGCCGAGCTGGGCCACGGCCGCGCCGAGAATTTGGCGCTTCCGTCGGCCCACCAAGGGGCCAAGGCCTCGGCCGCCCTTGCGGCTGGCCAAGGCCAGGTTCTCCAGAACCGTCATCTGCGCGGCCGTTCCCCGCAAGGGATCCTGGTAGACCCGACCGATAAGGGGGGCCCGCCTGTGCACGGGCCAGCGGGTGATGTCCCGGCCGGCCAGCCTCACCCGCCCCCGGTCGGGACGGCACGTCCCGGCGATCACGTTGAGGAGCGTGGTCTTTCCCGCCCCGTTGGAGCCGATCACCGTGGCCACCTCGCCCTCGCCCAGGGTCAAAGTCACGTCCTCCAGGGCCACCACCCGCTCCGCCCCCAGGACAAAGGTCTTGGTGATCCCGAGGAGCTCGAGCATCAGGCCTCACCTCCTCGCAAGGCCGTGCGCAGCGCGGGTGCCGCAAGCGCCCCAAGCACCACCAGCGCCGTGAGCAACCGCAAGTCGGAGGCGGTGAACCCCAAAGCTGCCCCGTACCGCAGGGCCAAAGAAATGGCGAGCCGGTAAACGACGGAACCCAGAAGCACCGCCACAAGGTGGGAAAAGATCGCGCGCGGGCGCAGCAGGATCTCGCCCACCATCACCGAAGCCAGGCCGGCCACGATCGTGCCGATGCCCATGCCCACGTCAGCAAAACCCGAGTACTGGGAGGCCAGGGCGCCGGAGAGGGCCACAAACCCGTTGGAGAGGGCAACCCCCAGGACCACGAGGTTCTCGGGGTTCGTGCCCAGGGCCCGCACCATCTCCGGGTTCTGGCCCACGGCGCGCAGGGTTCCTCCGAGCTCGGTGTGCAGGAACAAAAGGAGAAGGACGAGCACGAAAGCGGCGAAGAGCCCGGCGGCCACGAGGATTTCGTAGCCGCGGGGAACGGCGAGGGCGCGGGCCAGGCTCAGCAGGGCTGAAGGCCTTCCCAAAAGGGAGAGGTTGGGGCGGCCCATGATGCGCAGGTTCAGGGAATAGAGCATGATCATGGTGAGGACTCCCGCGAGGAGTCCGGGGATGCGGAGCCTGGTGGCCAGGACCCCGGTGAAGGCACCGGCCACCAGGCCCGCACCCAGGGCGCCGAGCAGGGCGAGGTAGGGGCTGAATCCTCTAAGGACGAGCATCCCCGCCACGGCCGCACCGAGCGGGAACGTCCCGTCCACGGAGAGATCGGGGAACGCGAGCACTCGGAACGAGAGGTAGACCCCGAGGGCCATGAGCCCATAGATCAGCCCCTGCTCGGCCGCGTGCAAAAAGAGCACGGCCTCACTCCTTCACGAACCTCTGCCCTCCGAAGAGGAGCCCTGTGGCGAGCTTCTTGACCTCCTCGGGGAAGACGAGGCCCATCTCCTGAGCCACGTCGAGGTTCAGCCAGACTTGGGTTCCGGCCTGGCGCACGAAGGGAATGGCGGAGGGCGGGGTTCCTCCCAGGACCTTGAGCACGATCTCCCCGGTGAGAAGGCCGTGGTCGAAGTAATCAAACCCCGTGCAGATGAGGACTCCCCGCTCAAGGCTCGTGGGGTCGGCAAAGAGGAAGGGGATCTTATGGGCCTTGGACACGGCCACCACCGCGTCCAGAGCAGCGGCCACGGTGTTGTCGGTGGTACAGTAGATAGCGTCCACGCGGCCCACCAGGGACTGCACGGCCAAGGGGACCTCCGCGGTGCCGTTCGCCGCCGCCACGATGAGCTCGATCCCGAGCTCGGCGCACACCTTCTTCGTCATCTCTGTGAGGATGGCGGAGTTGGCCTCCCCTGGGTTGTAGACCTGGCCCAGTCTCTTCAGGCCAGGAACAAGCTTCAAGAGGAGCTCCACATCGGCGCGCACATCGATCATGTCCGAGGCGCCCGTGACGTTGGGGTATGCGGTGATCCCCGCGCCTACAGGATCGGTGACCGCGGAGAAGATCACGGGAACGTGGGTGTCCTTGAACACTTGGACCACGGCCTGGGAGGAAGGAGTGGTGATGGAGACCACGAGGTCCACGCCGCGGGCTCGGAACTCCTGGGCGATGGCGATGGCCACGGAGAAGTCACCTTGGGCGTTGGCAAAGAGGTACTGGACGTTCTGGCCCTCCACGTAGCCGGCCCGACGCAGGGCCTCGATCACACCGTCCCGCACGGCGTTCAAGGCGGGATGGTCCACGATCTGGGTGATCCCAATAAGGATGGGCCGCGCGGCCCCCAAAAGCCCGAACACCAAAAGCGCGCTCACCGCAAGAACTCGCCTCATCCACACCCCCTTATAAAACAAAAAACCGCAAGCTTTGGCTTGCGGTGATGGGCATGACTCTCCGAATCAGAGAGTCACGCCCTCATGCGAACCAGTACCACACGTAGGCCTTCGCCCCGGCGATCACCCCCCTTCCGCAAAGCTTTCCGGCCATCACGCCTCTTAAGTACAACGCGGGGTGGGCCTCTGTCAAGGGGGCAGGAAGGCCGGACTATTTGGAGGTAAGGGTGGAGGAGCCCAAGGCCGGAGCGGCGCGCACCACCCGCCGCTTCCATGTCCCTCGTCGCAGCCAAAGCACCAGGGCCACCCCGGCCAAGACGTTGCTCAGGGTCATGCCCACCCACATCCCCGTGGTGCCGAAGCCCAGCTGGTATCCAAAGAGCCAGGAAAGGAACACGCGCAGGCCCCACAAGCGCACGATGGCCATGAGCATAGGGGGCACGGTGTGGCCCGCGCCCCGGAACACCGCGGCCGCGGCGTCAAAAAGGCCAAAGAACGGGATGGAAATGCCGAAGATCATGATGTACCAAACGCCCTCTTGAATCACCGCGGGATCGCGCACGAACAGGGCAAACATGGGGCGGCGCAGAAGGAGGGTGAGCCCGTAGAGGCCGATCAGGGCCAAGAACGTGGCCAGGATGCCCCGACGCGCCACCTGGCCCGCCCGCTCGTACCTCTCGGCCCCCAAATTCTGGCCGATCATGGCCACAAGGGCGCTCCCCGCGCCCCAGCTCACCACGTTGATGAGGTTGATGATGCGGTTCCCCACGGTGTAGGCGGCCACGACCGTGGTGCCGAAACCGGCCACGAGCCCCATCATGACCACAAAGCCAAACGAAGTGCTGGCCTGGTCCAGCACGTTGGGCAAACCCACCCGCAGGATGGGCAAGACCTTGAAAAGTTTGGGTCGCAAATACCGCGGAGAGAGGCGCAACCCCCTTCGGCCGGAAAAAAGGATGAAAAGGCCGATGGCCGCCACAACAGCCCGGGAGAGCACCGTGGCCCAGGCCGCGCCGGCCACGCCGAGGGCCGGGAATGGGCCCACGCCAAAGATGAAAAGCGGGTCAAGCACAGCGTTCAAAAGGAGGGATGAGGCGTTGATGTACATGAGGAAGCGGGTCTGTCCCAGCCCCACCATGAACCCGCCGAACGCCTGGGCCATGAACATGATGGGAAGCCCCATGCACTCGATGCGCAGGTAGGTAAGGGCGAAGGGGAACACCTCAGCGGGGGCGCGGATGAGGCGAAGCACGGTGGGGGCGAGGCTGTACCCCAAAGCTCCCAGAACCACGGAGAGGAGGCCCAAAAAGCCCAGGAGCTGGCTTGCGGATTCCTCGGCGCCGCGGCGGTCGCCGGCCCCAAAATATTGGGCCACGAAGGTGGAGCCGGCGGCCTGGAATCCGCCGGCGAAGGACATGAAGAAGAAGAGGATGGGCCAGGCCATCCCGGGCGCGGCCACGGCCGCCGTGCCCAGCCGCCCAAGCCAGAAGGCGTCCACGAGGTTATAAAGGGCCTGAAGGGCGCTTGTAACCATCACCGGCCAAGCCAGAAGAACCATGGTCTTGAGGATGGGACCGTTGAGGATGCGCTCGCGGGTTTGTATCGGATCCATAGAGGGTCAAGTATAAACCGCTGTTTTGGGCAGGAAAAAGCCGGGTAGCATAAGGGGTGAGGAGGGCGCAATGGATTGGCGCTTGGTGTTCACGACCTTTGGCCTTCTGTTCCTGGCCGAGCTTGGAGACAAAACCCAGCTTGCGGTGTTCGCACTGGCCGCGCGGCACCGCACTCCCTGGCCCGTGTTTCTAGGGGCTGCCTTGGCCCTCTCCCTTGTGAGCTTACTTGGAGCCTTCCTGGGCGGACTTCTGGGATGCTACCTCCCCACCAAGTACGTCCAAATCGGGGCTGGCCTTCTTTTCATTGGGGTAGGGGCCCTCATGGTCATCCGTACCCTTCTGCCCTGATGTAAGCTGCCCATCCCGCCGGTGACATCCTCACCCTGCGCTACACGGTGGAGCTTGTGAGCGATCCGCCGCGGGCGGGCACCCTCCTTGGCTCAGGAACCTATGGGGCGGGCGAACGAGTTCAGGTATCCGCTTTGCCCAACCGGGGCTTCGAGTACGTGGGCTGGTTTGAAAACGACGAGGAGATCGCGTCGGACCCGGTTTTCAAGTTCGTGCGGGTATGTGGAGTTCCTCACCGCTTTTGAGCCCTCCCGCGTCCCCGGAGGCTCCCAAGAAGGGGAGTACGAGTATCTAAAGCTGGGCTTTTGCGAACTGACCTGCTGCGGCGGGACCTACCGGCTGGATCTCGCCGTCTTTTTCCGGCATGAGGGAGGCCTTTTCGGCATCTCCCGCATCCTCGCCCAGGGAAGCGTACCCTTGGCCCCTGGATTGGCCATGGGACCCAAGCTCGAGCTCCCGTTCGGGGGAAGCACGATCCTGAGCGTAGGTTGGAACTGGCGGTTCTAGTCGGCCAGAAAGGCGGCGTGGAAGAGGGAAAGCACCCGGCGGTGGTGGCCGGGGATGAGGACGTGATGGTTGCCCAAAGGCTCCCGCAGGAGCCTGGCAAGGGCCCCTTTGGGCATCTTGAACCAGGCCTGGGTCCGGCAAAGGTCCTCTCGACCGGGGCTTTCCCCAAGCACGGTGCCCTCCACGAAGAACCCCTTTTCCAGGCGTTTGCCGCCGAAGCGCACCAAGGTGTAGGGGCCAGGCCGCACCTGCCCCCCCACGGCCAGCCCCATCCCCGACTCGAAATGCGTCCGCAAAAGGAAATCCTCGGTGAGGGAAAAGGGCACGGTGCAGTGCGCCAAAAGGAGCCGCTCGCGCTTGAGGTCCACCTCCACGGGATTGGCCAGAAAACCGGGCCTTCCCCCAAGGAGCTGGCCAAGGACGAGGGCAACGAGGGCAGGAACGTCGCCTTCGCAGCCCGCGGGGATTCCCTCATCGGAGAGCCGGGCCAGGGCCCAGCACGCTGTGCATCCATAGGGGAGAAGCTCAAAACAGGCGATGGTAAAGGCAAAAAGCTCCTCCTCGGCGACGATCGCGCGTAGGGCCTCGTAAACCGAAGCAGCCATGACGCGCTCGGCCTCGCCCACCCCTTGAGCCCTTCCCTCCACCGCGGTCTTCGCCTGGACCCACGCCCTCCTCTCCAGCACGCGGTCGACGGGGATCAAGATGAGCTCAAGTCCGAGTTTTTCGCGCAGGGCCGCAGGATCCGGGGAACTCGCCACCAACCAGGGCGAGGGATTCCCCACAAGACCCAGGCGTTTCCCCAAAAGCTTTCGGGCTAAATCCGCAACTTGGGCGTAAAGGGGAAGCTCCGCGGCAAGGCTTTGGGGGAGGAGCCAGGCCTTGCGTCCCTCCTCTTGGAGGGCCGCCAGAGCCTCCAAGGCCGCAGCCAAGGAGTTGTGGGCGCTGTGGGCCAGAAGAAGGAGGGGTTTACGGGGCACGGAGGCGGCAAAGGAGAGGGCCATGTGCTCCGTCCCCCCGGTGAGGAAAAGAAGGGCGGGCAAGGGCTCGCGTCCCACCTCCTCGGGGGTTTTCGAAAGGAGCTCTACGCCCGAAGCCCGCAGGAAACCCGCCTGAACCTCCTCAAAAAAGGAGGCCTGATGGCCCCGCAGAGGGGAAGCCAAGGGGAGGACGGGAAGAACCGCCATGGATCAGAGCGGAGGCTCGGCCCAGCGATCCGGTGAGGTGTCCAAGGCGAAGGAGAGGCGAGGAACACGGCGCACCGAAAGCCGCTTGGCTAGAGCGGAACGCAGGAAACCGGTGTCCCTGGCGAAGGCCGCCATCACCCGCGCCCGCTCCTCCTCCGTCCCGGAGACGTAGATGAGGATCCTCGCCTCCTGACCGTCGGGAGAGAGCTCCGCGCGCAGAACCGTGGGCAGGGCCTTCCGCAGCACCGGATCCTTGGCTTCAAACTCCAGGATTTCCGCGATCTCCCGGGCGATGGCCTCTGCCAGGCGCGCCCGTGCCCGCTCGCGCATCAGTACACCTCCACCTCATGGGCCTCCACGAAAAATTCGCGGCTCCCCTCGAACCTCTCCAAGATTTTCTGGAGCACGCCATCCGAATAGGCCCCGTTGTTGGAAAGATGGGCGAACCCGAGGACGGCGCGGCCAGGATCATCCAGAAAGTCCAATTCCGCGGCGGAAACGTTGAACTCCCGGCGCAGCCGCACCAAAAGGCCCTCCAAAACCGCACGCTTCTCCTTCAGCGTGCGCGTGCCATACAAACGCAACTCCACCCGAAGCAAGGCCACCGGCATGATCTCGATTAGACAGGAACTTCCTCAAGCACGTAGACTTCCAGGACGTCGCCCTCGCGGACGTCGTCGAAGTCACGAATGCGGATGCCGCATTCGTAACCCTGGGGCACCTCTTTCACGTCCTCGGCGAAGCGCTTGAGGGAGAAGATCTCGCCCACGAAGACCTCGCGCCCCTGCCGCAGGACTCGCACCTTGCCGCCGCGCACGACCTTCCCGGCGCGCACGGAGCAGCCGGCCACGCGCCCCACGCCCCTAAGGTCGAAGGTCTTGAGGACGAGGGCCTCGCCCACCTTCACCTCGCGGTACTCCGGCCCGGCCAGGCGCTTCAGGGCCCGCTCCACGTCCAGGGTGAGGTCGTAGATGATCTCGTAGGTGCGAATGGGGATGCCCTTTTGCTCCGCGAGCCTTTGGGCCTTGGGATCCACCTTGACCCCAAAGCCCACGATGAGGGGCTGGCCTTGGGTCTCCGCCGCGGCCAGAAGCACATCGGATTCGCTGATCTGCCCCACCCCCGCGTGCAGGACCTCCAGCTCCACGCCCTCCGCTTGGATCGTGCCCAGCTCCAGCTTCACCGCCTCCAGGGCCCCAACGGTCTGGGCCTTGACGACAAGGCTGAGCTTTTTCGTCTGTTCCTGGGCGGCGCGGAGGAGCTCCTCAAAGGAGAGCTTGGGGCGGGCCATGCGCTGGGCGCGCTCCGCCTCCAGCCGCTTCTCCACGAGCTCTTCGGCCTCCTTGGGGCTCGCCACCACTTCCACCCTTTCCCCGGCCTGGGGCACGCCGGAGAGCCCCAGGATCTGCACGGGGGTGCCCGGACCGGCCGCGGGGATGCGCTTCCCTTGGTGGTCCAAAAGGGCACGGATCCTGCCCCAGGCCGTGCCCACCACCACCACATCCCGCTCCCGCAAAGTCCCGTTCTTCACAATGGCCGTGGCCACTGGGCCCTTCGTGGGATCCAGGTGGCTCTCGATGATCACGGCCTCCAGGGGACCCTGGGGATCGCCGGAGACCCCGTGAAGCTCGGCCACAAGGAGGATCATCTCCAAAAGCTCGTCCACCCCTTGGCCGGTGAGGGCGGAGATGGGGACCATGATGGTGTCCCCACCCCACTCCTCCGGGATGTACCCAAGGTTCGCCAGCTCCTGCTTCACCCGCTCAGGGTTGGCCTCGGGTTTATCGATCTTGTTGATGGCCACGATCATGGGGACGCCGGCGGCCTTGATGTGGTCCAGGGCCTCCAGGGTCTGGGCCATGACCCCGTCGTCCGCGGCCACCACGAGGATGGCGATGTCCGTGACCTGGGCGCCGCGGGCGCGCATGGCCGTGAACGCCCGATGCCCCGGGGTGTCGATGAAGGTGATGAGCTTTCCGTCCACCTGGGCCTGGTAGGCGCCGATGGACTGGGTGATGCCGCCGGGCTCCTCCGCGGCCACCCGCGTCTTGCGGATGCGGTCCAAGAGGGTGGTTTTCCCGTGGTCGATGTGGCCGAGCACGGCCACTACGGGCGGACGAGGAGGCGCTGCGGGAGCCGCCTTTTTCTCCACGGGTTTCGCCTCCGCCACGGCCACACCGGCCTCCGAGGGAAGGGTCCCTTTGTGCTCGGCGATCAAGCCCCGTATGACCTCGGCCTCCTCGTCCGAGACCATGTGGAACGTGGTCATGCCGGGCATGCCCAGCCTCTCCAGGGCCGCAATGAGGTCCCGGGTGGGCATCCCTAGCTCGCGAGCCAGTTCGTAGATGCGCTTTTTCCCCACAGGTTCTCCTCGATCACAAAAGTCAAGCCGGGGTGAGGCGTTTGCGCCCTTTGCGCCGGCGCCGGGCCAGCACCGCCCGCCCCCCGGGCGTGCTCATCCTCGCCAGAAAACCATGAACGCGACGCCTTCGGCGCACATGCGGCTGATACGTGCGTTTGGGCATGCGTTCCTCCTTGAGCCGGAAACCAATTTTGCAAGTTCAGGCCATTTCTTGCAACTTCGCGCCCAAAACCTCCTGAACCGTGCGCCACCGCCTCCGACAAATGGGCGGAAGCTCCCCGTGGGCGCGCACGTAGCGCACCAAAAACGCCCGCACCTTGGGCTCGCCGGGATAGCCCCAACCGAAATCCCCGTAGCGGGAGCGCAGGGCACGCACGTAGCCGTCGCGCACCACCTTGGCCAGGAGGGAGGCCGCGGCCACCAGAGGATCCTGGGCGTCGGCTTTGGGAAAAAGAAGGATGTGCCCCTCCGCAAGCCCCGTGGTTTGGGCCAAACGGCGGCGGAAGCGGGGGATGGCCCGGGGAGCCACAGGGGGATCGGCGATGACCTGGTCCGGGCGAAGGCGCTGAACGAGGGCGAGCATGGCCTCAAGCTCGAGCTGGGTGAGGTTCCCTTGATCGATGCGCCCGGGCGGGATCACCATCACCCTTCCCCGCACGCCCCAATCCCAAAGCTCCCGCAGGAGACGAGGGCGCTGGGCCCGGGAAAGCGCCTTTGACTCCTTAACCCCAAGTTTCACGAGCCTGGGCAGGTCCTCCGCAGGCAAGATAGCCCCGGCCACGATCAGGGGACCAAGGAGGGCACCCCGGCCGGCTTCGTCCAGGCCCAAAACGCGGGGCAAGGCTCACCAGGGGCCGCGGGAAAAGCGGCGCTGCCACCAACCTTGCGCGCCGGGGATCACTTCCCGCCGCTTGAACAGAAACACCAAAAGCCCCCCGGCGAGAAAGCCGCCGATGTGCGCCCACCACGCGGTCCCGCCCAGGCTCTGCAGATCCACCAAGCCCGAGAAGAACTGCAGAAGGAACCAAAGCCCCAGGAAGACGAAGGCCGGGACCTCCACGAGCTGGAGGAAGAACCAGATGGGGACGAGGGTGAGGATGCGGGACCAGGGGAAGAGGACGAAGTAGGCGCCCATGACGCCGGAGATGGCCCCGGAGGCGCCCACCATGGGGACCGTGCTCCGTCCGGTTACGGCCATCTGGAGGCCCGCAGCCCCCGCGCCCGAAAGGAGGTAGAACAGGAGGTAGCGCAGGGAACCCATGCTGGCCTCCACGTTGTCCCCAAAGATCCAGAGGTACCACATGTTGCCGATGAGATGGAGCCAACCGGCGTGGAGGAACATGGAGGTGAGGAGGGTGAGCCAGATGGGGAAGGGCACGGTGGGGTCGAGATCTTTTCCGGACAGGAACTCAGCGGGGATCAAGCCGTACTGGATGTAAAAGCGGTCGCGGGGCGTCACCGGGTAGTAACAAGGCGGCCGGCCGTACAGCCGATAGGTGCGCCAGTTGAACCCGGGCGGGCTTTGGCGGAACGCGTCCTGCCAGGCGCAACCGTCCACGAGAACGTAGCCTCGGTCGGGAATGGTCAGGGTGTAAAGGAAGACCAGGACGTTGAGGCCGATGAGGACATAGGTGGCCCACGGTCGCCGGCCGCTCACCCGATAATCCCGAAGGGGAATCATCCAAAGCATTATAGCGCGCGGGAAGGCCGAGGGAAGTTGTTGAGCGCCGTGCCAGCGGTTAGGCTTCCCAACGGAAGGAGGGAAGGGTGGAACTTCTCAAGCGGCTCTCGGAGGCGCCCGGCGTTCCTGGACGAGAGGAGGCCATTCGGGCCATCGTGCGGGAGGCCCTGCAGGGCCACGTGGACGAGATCGAGGTGGACCGGCTGGGGAACATCATCGCCCGCAAGCGCGGATCAGGCCCGAAGGTCGTGGTGGCTGCCCATATGGACGAGATCGGGTTTTTCGTCTCCCACATCGATGAGGAAACCGGGTATTTGCGCATCGAGCCTGTTGGGGGCTTCGACGCCCGCACCCTCATCGCCTCGCGGGTGGTGGTGCACACCGAAAGCGGCCCCCTTTTGGGCTTGATCGGAATAAAACCGGTGCACATCCTCACTGAGGAGGAGCGCAAGAAGGAGATCCGCATTCAGGACCTCTTCGTGGATCTGGGTCTGCCGGGCAAGGAGGTGAAGGCGAAGGTGCGGGTGGGCGACCCCGTGACCCTGCACCAGACCTTTGCGGAGGTGGGGGAGCTTGTGTCCGGGAAGGCCCTGGATGACCGGGTGGGGGTCTATGTGGGGATCGAGGCCCTGCGCCGGCTGAGGTCGCACACCGCCGATATCTACTTTGTGGGCACCGTCCAGGAGGAGGTGGGGCTGCGCGGCGCCCGCACCAGCGCCTTCCAGATCGCCCCGGAGATCGGGGTGGCCCTGGACGTGACCCTGGCCTGCGACATGCCCGGGGTCCAGCCCCACGAGCAGGTCACCAAACCAGGGAAGGGCGTGGCCATAAAGCTCAAGGACTCCGCCTCCATCTCTCATCCCGGTTTGGTGCGTTTTTTGACAAGGCTCGCTGAGGAGAAGGGCATCCCCTACCAGATGGAGATCCTGCCGCGAGGGGGCACCGATGCCGGCGCCATCCAGCTGGCGCGGGAGGGCGCGGCCGTGGTCACCCTCTCGGTGCCCACCCGCTACGTGCACACCGTGGTCGAGGCCGCCCATAAAAAGGACATCGAGGCCGCCATCCAGCTCCTTGTGGCCTTTTTGGCGCGCTGCCACGAGGCCGACCTGCGCCTTTGAGCGGGGTTTCCTCCCTTTTGCGGGGTGGAAAGGAGGAAGGATGAGGCGCATCCTGTTCCGGGACGTGGAGGTGATCGCCACCTTCGACGCACAGGGCCGGGAGCTCCGCAAGGGGTGGCTCGTGGTGGAGGGGAACCGCATCGCGGCCTTGGGGGAGGGCGAGCCCCCTGCGGGACCCTACGACGAGGTCATCGACGGACGCGAGCGCGTGATGATCCCGGGCATGGTCAACACCCACCACCACCTGTACCAGACGCTCTTTCGGGCCGTGCCCGGCGCCCAGGACAAGAAACTCTTCGACTGGCTCATCTTCCTCTACGAGCGGTGGCGGGGGATCGACGAGGAAGCGGTGCACGTCTCCGCGGCGGTCGGGCTCATGGAGCTCCTCCTTTCGGGCTGCACCACCTCCACCGACCACCTCTATCTCTTCCCGCGGGGCAAAAAACACCTCATCGACGTGGAGATCGAGGCAGCCAAAGAGGTGGGGATCCGCTTCCATCCCACGCGGGGCTCCATGTCCCTCTCCCGGAGGGAGGGCGGCCTTCCCCCCGAGGACGTGGTGCAAACCGAAGAGGAGATCCTTGAGGACAGCGAGCGGCTCATCCTCCGCTACCACGACCGGGGTTTGGGGGCCATGGTGCGCATCGCCCTCGCCCCTTGTTCCCCCTTCTCCGTGACCCCAAGGCTCATGCGCCAGACCGCGGAGCTCGCGCGGAAGCACGGGGTCCTCCTCCACACGCACCTGGCGGAGACCCTGGACGAGGAGGAGTACTGCCGGACCCGGTTTGGGAAAAGGCCGGTGGAGTACCTGGAGGAGCTGGGCTGGCTGGCCTCCGACGTGTGGATCGCCCACGCCGTGCACCTGAAAGACGAGGACATCCGCAAATTGGCGGAAGCGGGGGTCGGGGTGGCCCACTGCCCCTCCTCCAACATGCTTTTGGGCTCGGGGATTGCCCGAGTTCCCGAGATGCTGGCGGCGGGGATGAAGGTGGGCTTGGCCGTGGACGGCTCGGCCTCCAACGACACTTCCAACATGATCCGCGAGGCTCGCCAGGCCATGCTCCTTGCGCGCGTGCGGTATGGGGCGGAGGCCATGCCCGCCCGGAAGGCCTTGAGGATGGCCACCTACGGTGGGGCCCAGGTCCTCGGCTGGGAAAAGGAGATCGGCTCCCTGGAGCCGGGGAAGTGCGCGGACCTCTCCCTTTGGGACATCTCCACCCTGGAGTTCGCGGGCGCGGCCGATCCCGTGGCTGCCCTCCTCCATTGCGCCGCCCAGTACGCCGACCTCGTGATGGTGAACGGGGAGATCCGCGTACGGGGCGGGGAGCTCGTGGATTCCCGGCTGTACCGCTACGTTCCCCGCCAGCGGGAGATCGCCCAAAAGCTCCTGGAGGGACGATGAGGGTTCGGGTGCGCCTTTATTTTCCGTTCCGCGAGGAGGTTGGGGAGGATCCCATTGAGCTTGTGGTGCCGGAGGGCGCGGTGGCGGCCCAGGTGGTGGA
>JAUQPF010000010.1:0-23830 GCA_030550535.1 Candidatus Bipolaricaulota bacterium | reverse complement strand
CCCCAAGGCCAGATCCACCGCCACATCTCCGCCCTCGTGAACGGCACGTCCATCCAGTTTAGGCGCGGCTGGTCCACCCCCGTGGCTGACGGGGACGAGGTCATCCTCCTTCCGCCGGTGGGCGGCGGCTGAGTCTTCTTGCGGCCATGCGCCTCCTCGGAGCTCGTTTACCCCTTCAGGCGCTTCTCCTTGGGGTTGTTTTGGCCCTTTCGGGGTGCCAGCCCTCCGCCCCGCCCAACCCCGGGGTGCGCCGGGTTCTCCCCGGCCAGTCCATTCAGGCCGTCCTTGACCAGGCCCACCCTGGGGAGACGGTGCTCCTTCCCCGCGGGACGTGGGCCGAAAACCTGCGCATCGAAAAGAGTCTGACCCTGCGGGGCGAGGGGCCGGAGGCCACGGTGCTCAGCGCGGCCCAACCCGGTCCCCCCGTGATCTGGGTGGGAGGGGACGCGGAGGTCCGCCTTGAGGGGCTCACCCTGCGGGCAGGCCGCGGCGGCTACGTGAGCCCCCTCCTCTCCTCCGCCGGCGTCTTCGCCCAGGACAAAGCCCGCGTGGTCTTGCAGGGGGTCAAAATACAGGCCCACGCGGCCTCAGGAGTCTTCGCCCGGGACGAGGCCCAGCTCCTCCTCGTGGATGGGGAGATCTCCGGGAACGCCCGCTACGGGCTGGAGCTCATCGGACGGGCACGCGTCGTGGCCCAGTCCACCCGGATCGTGCAGAACAAAACCGGTGGGGTTTGGCTTGCGGAGGAGGCGCGCCTAGAGGGCGAGGCCCTGGAGGTGCGGGAGAACGGAGGGATGGGCCTTTGGGTGCGGGACTCCGCCTACCTCAAGCTCTTCGCCTCGCGCCTGGAGGCCAATGCCAAAAACGCCGTGTACGTTCAGGACGAGGCCCAAGCCCTCCTTTTGGGCACCCACGTGGCCCAGCACGAGGAGTCCGCAGTTTACGGAACCGACCAAGCGCGGATTTGGGCCTATGGATCGTCGTTTGAGGAGAACTGGAACGGGCTTGAGCTCGCCGGAGGGCAGCTCTACCTCGAACGCTGTTTCGTGCGGGCCTCGCGCTGGGTTGCGATCCGGGCGCAGCGGGGCACCCTGGAAGTGTGGGCCTCCCTCTTGGAAGGCGGAAGGGGGGCGGGCTTGAGCCTCACCGGGACTGCCCAGGCCCAGATCCGCGACACCGAGATCCAGGGCTTCGCCGTGGCCGGGGTTTCCGGGTTCTCCCTCCACCCTGCGCAGGGCGAGGGGAACCGGATGAGCCGAAACGGCGTGGACCTTATAGGGAACGTGGATCCCCGCCTGCGTCTTCCTTTGGCTCCTGCGGAACGGGCCCACGTGCGCCTCGCGGGCCCAGGGGAGGACCTGCAGCGCGTTGTGGACTCCCTCCTTCCGGGTGGAGTCCTGGAGCTTGGGCCTGGCCTGTACCCGGCGGGGATCACCGTGGCCAAACCCCTGGAGATCCGGGGGGAGGGGGCGGCGTTGGTGGGGAAAGCGGAGGCCCCGGTCCTCTCCGTGGTGGCCGGCGGGGATCTTCGCCTTTGGGGCGTGGAGGTCACGGGGGGATCGGAGGGCCTGGCCTTGGGCGCGGGGTCCCGCGCGGAGCTTTGGGGCTGCGTCTTTCGGGAGAACGGGGCCGGCATCAAGGCCTGGCAGGACGCCGAGCTTCGGGCGTTCCGCACGCACGTCTCCGACCACTCCCAGGGCGGCATCTGGCTTTGGGATCAGGCCCGGGCGCATTTGGAGGAGGTGAAGGTTGAGGCCAACGAGCTTTGCGGGATTGGGGCGGCGGGCCGCAGTCGCCTCTTTCTCGTCCGTTCGACCCTGAGCGAGAACGGCTGGCAGGGCGGCCTCCTCCTCCGGGATCAGGCCCAGGTGGAGCTCAAGGAAAACCGGTTTGTGAACAACCGGGGGTACGGGATCGCCGCGCAAAGCCGGGCTTGCCTGGGCTCCGGGCCCGGGTTCTTCGGCACCCTCTCGGGCCAGGGAAACACGTTCGAGGGCAACTACAAAGGGCCGGCCTGTCCGGAGACCCTGCTCCTCAACCTCAGCGGCTGAGGAGGGCGCGCACGCGGGCGGCGAGCTCCGGATCCGGCCGCAGCGGACGGTAGGGAAGGAGGCTGTGGAGGGAGCGGCCGCCATCCCCGGCGAAGCGGGGCACAAGGTGCAGGTGCACGTGGGGCACACCCTGGCCGGCCACGCGGCCGTCGTTGAGGCCCACGGTGAACCCCGGGGCCTCCAAAGCCTCCTGGAGGGCCCGGCCCACCCGCACCGCCGCGGCAAAGAGCCTCCCCGCGAGCTCCTCCGGGAGCTCGGTGAATCGCTCCACATGGGCCCGCGGCACCACCAGGGTGTGCCCGGGCGCCATGGGCGCGGCATCCAAAAAAGCGAGCACCGCGTCGTCCGCGTACAGGATGTGGGCGGAAAGTTCGCCCTGGGCGATGCGGCAAAACGGGCAGGTCATAGGAGGAGGCGGGCGAAGCGGCGGCGGCCCACGCGCAGGATCATGCCCGACCGCACACGAATCCTCTGCTGATCCGCGGGAAGCTTCTCCCCGTCCACCCAGATCCCGCCCTGAACGAGGAGGCGCCGGGCCTCGGATTTGGAGGCCACGAGGCCTGCGGCCACAAGGAGAGAGGCCACGTCCGCCATCCCCTCCGCGTCCACGAGGTGCCCCACGCTCACCTCGGGGAGCCGCTCCGGCGGCCGCTCCTCCTCGAACACCCGCTCGAAGTGGGCCTGGGCCCGATCGGCCTCCTCCACCCCATGCAGGCTGGCCACCACCGTCCAGGCCAGCCTCTTCTTCGCCTCCTTGGGATGGAGGTGGGCCACCTCCTCCCACTCGATGTCCGTGAGGAGCCGGAAGTACTGGGGCATGAGCTCATCCGGGATGGCCATGAGCTTCCCGAACTGCTCCTCCGGGGGCTCGGCGATCCCGATGTAGTTCCCCCAGGACTTGGACATCTTGCGCACCCCGTCCGTGCCGATGAGGAGGGGCATGGTGAGGATGACCTGGGGCTCCTGGCCGTAGGCCTCTTGGATCGCGCGGCCCACAAGGAGGTTGAACCGCTGGTCGGAGCCGCCGAGTTCCACATCGGCCCGCACGGCCACGGAGTCGTAGGCCTGGGCCAAGGGGTACAGGAACTCCATGAGGGTGATGGGCGAGCCCTCCTGGAAACGCTTGGCGAAGTCCTCACGCTCCAGCATCCGCGCCACGGTGTAGTGGCTGGTGAGCTTGAGGACCTCGGCGAAGGTGAGCTCCGCCAGCCACTCGGAGTTGTAGCGCACCTCGGTGCGCGCCGGATCCAGGATGCGGAAGGCCTGCTCCCTATAGGTCTTCATGTTCTCCGCGATGGTCTCAGGCGAAAGGGGCTCCCGGGTTTTCGTGCGACCGGAGGGGTCGCCGATGCGCGCGGTGAAATCGCCCACCACCAGCACCGCCAGGTGCCCGAGGTCCTGGAACTGCCGGAGCTTGCGGAGGACCACGGCGTGGCCCAGGGTGAGCTCCGGCGCGGAGGGGTCGATGCCCAACTTCACCCGCAGGGGTCGCCCCTCCGTAAGGGCGCGCTCGAGCTTGCGCACCAGATCCTCCCGGGGAAGGAGGGTTTCCGCGTGCCTCTCGATCAGGCGCAGCTGGCGCTCCACCTCAGCCTTCACGTCCATTCCCGCCCTCCCCAAGCGGCACAGCCGACACCACCCGGTCGCCCTCCTCCACGAGGATCAGGCGCACGCCCCGGGCGTAGCGGGAGAAGGTGCTCACCTGCGCGGCCCCAAAACGGATGATCTTCCCTTGGGCCGTGGAAAGCGCGACTTCCTCGGCCTCGCCCACGAGGACCGCGTCCACCACCTCGCCCAAGTCCTCATCCAACTTGATCCCGATCACGCCCTTCCCGCCCCGGCTCTGAAGGGGGATGTCCCCAAGCTCCACGCGTTTTCCGTGGCCGCGGCTCGTGACCAAAAGGAGCTTCTGCCCCACGGGCTCCTGGGGAAGCCAGACCATGGCCACCACCCTGTCCCCGGGCTCCAGGCGGATCCCGATCACCCCTTTGGAGGGGCGGCGGGTGACGCGCACCTCCTCCTCGGGGAAGCGGATGACCTGCCCCCTTGCGCTCACAAGGAGCACCTCGCCCCCGCCCTCGGTCAGCGCCACGTCCACCAGGCGATCGTCCTCGGGGATGGCGTGGGCCATGATCCCCTTGGTGTGGGCGTTGGCGTAGTCGGCCAAGGCGTTGCGGTTCACGATGCCCTGGCGGGTGGCCAAAAGCACGTAACCCTGAGCGTAGGCGGAAACGGCGCAGGCTGCGCACACCTCCTCGTCCGGGGCCATGTCCAAGAATTGCCGCAGGTTCTTTCCTGCGGAGTCCCGCTCGGCCACCTCAAGGCGGGAAAGGGGCAGCTTGAACACGCGCCCCCGGTCGGTGAACACCAAGAGGTCGTCCCGAGTGGTGGCCGAAAGGATCTGGGCGAGGGAGTCCCCTTCCTTGGGGCGGATGCCGATGACGCCCTTTCCACCCCGGCCTTGGGACCGGAAGGCGTCGCGCTCCGTGACGTTCACGTAGCCCCTGCGGGTCACGCAGACCAACACGGATAGGGTGGGAACCTCGGCCGGCACGCTCTCAAGGGCGTCGCGCTCAAGGAGGGTGGTGCGCCGGGGGTCCCCGTACTTTTCGGCGATGGCCCGGAGCTCCTCCCGGATCACCCCGTCCAGCTTCTGGGGATCCGCGAGAATCGCTTCGTATTCGGCGATCTTCCTGCGCAAATCCGCAAGCTCCTCGTCGATCTTTTGGCGCTCGAGCTTGGTGAGCTGGGAGAGGCGCATGCGCAGCACGGCCTCGGCCTGCTTGGGGGAGAGGCCGATCTCCGCCACAAGGAGGGCGGAGGCGGCCTCGGGATCCTGGGCCTGGCGGATGATCTCCACGACCTCGTCCAGGCGGGCGAGGGCGAGTTTCAGGCCCTCCAGGATGTGGGCGCGCTCGCGGGCCTGGCGCAGGCGGAACTCCGTGCGCCGGCGCACCGTGGCCCGGCGGAAGGCCAAAAAGGCCCGCAACATCTGGGGAAGCGAAAGGACGCGGGGCACCCCCCCGTCGATCACGAGGAAGTGGCAGGAGTAGGTGCGCTCAAGCGGGGTGAGCTTGTAGAGCTGGGCCAGGACGCGCTCGGGGTCCGCGCCCCGCTTGAGCTCCACCACCACCCGCAGCCCTTCCCGGTCGGACTCGTCGCGCAGGTCGCTTATGCCCTCAAGCTCCCCCTCCTTCACCTTGGCGGCGATGGCCTCGAGGATCGCGCTTTTGCGCACCTGATAGGGGATCTCGGTGATCACGATCTTGTCGCCCTCGATGAAGGCCCGGCCGCGCAGGACGAACCGGCCCTCGCCCGTGGCATAGGCCTGGCGGATGCCTTCCCTTCCCACGATGACCCCGCCCGTGGGGAAATCCGGGCCGGGAAGGAGGGGAAGGAGCTCCTCCACCGTGGCCTCGGGGTGATCCATGAGGTAGAGCGTGGCCTGGATGAGCTCGCGCAGGTTGTGGGGGGGGATCTGGGTGGTCATGCCCACGGAGATCCCCCAGGCGCCGTTGGCCAGGATGTGGGGGAAGCGCACGGGGAGCACCTCCGGCTCCTGGAGGGTGCCGTCGAAGTTGGGGAGGAAGTCCACGGTCTCCTCCTCCAGCTCCTCCAGGAACTCCATGGCGATGGGCGCGAGCCGCGCCTCGGTGTAGCGCATGGCCGCGGGCTCGTCCCCGTCCACGGAGCCGAAGTTCCCCTGCCCGTCGATGAGGGGATAGCGGGTGGCGAAGGGCTGGGCCAGGCCCACCATGGCCTCGTACACGGCCATCTCCCCGTGGGGGTGGTATTTCCCGAGGACCTCACCCACGATGCGGGCGGATTTCCGGTGCGGGCGGTTGGGCGTGACCCCAAGCTCCCGCATGCCGTAAAGGATGCGGCGCTGCACGGGCTTCAGGCCGTCCCGCACGTCGGGGATGGCCCGGCCCCGGATCACGGAGATGGCGTAGTCGATGTACGACTGTTCCATCTCCTCTTCGATGAAGGCCACCTCGATCCGCTCAGACATACTTCGAGAATCGTACGACAGGCACACGAAAAACGCAATGTTGTAGGTGCGCGCTTGGGCGGCTACCCTTCTGCGCGATGCGCCGGCACTGGGGAACCGTCTTGTTGCTCGCGGGTTTGGGGGCTTTTGCCGTGCTCGTGGCCCTAAGCGGGCCCCGGGAGATCTGGGCCGCCGCGCGGCTCCTGCCGTTTTGGGCCCTTTTCCTCCTCCTTGGGGTGGAGCTTTTGGGCTTGACCTTCTGGGCGGCGAGCTGGTGGGTGCTCCTTTTGGCCACGGGGATCCGGGCGCCCGCCCGCACGGCCTGGGCCGCGGGTCTCGCCGGCTACGCTGTCTCCTACATCACGCCCGTGGCCTACTTGGGTGGGGAACCCGTGCGGGGTTGGATCGTGGTGCGCCGCACGGGAGCTCCGCTCCCCACCGTGGCCGGAACGCTCGTATGGGATCGGATCGTCGCCGGTCTCGTCCTCTTGGGCTTCGCCCTGTTCGGAGCGGGGCTCGTGCTCCCCCTCCTCCCCCCCCATCAGCGCCCCTGGGCCCTGGGGGGGCTTTCCCTCCTCGGCGTGGCCGTCGTCCTGGGGGCCCTGAGCTTCGCCTTGGGTTGGGGATGGCTCAGCCGGCTGGTGGCCTTGTTCGGACGTCGGTGGCCGCGGGGACGGACCTTGGCCCAAAAGGCCGGGGAGATGGAAACCCTGATGGCCGATCTCTTCCGGCGGTACCCGGGAGCGCTCTTGGCCTCGCTCCTCCTCGAATTCTTGAGTTTCCTTTGCCACTACTTCCGCCCGTTTTTCTACTTCGGGCTCGCGCACGGACGCTGGTTCAGCCTTAGGGAAATGGGGGTGTACTTCAACCTCAACGCCTTCCTCTCCCTGTTTTTGTGGTTGACCCCGGCGGGGGTGGGCACGGCGGAGGGCGGAAGGGTTGGCATCCTCGGTCTTTTGGGCATCGCCGCTCCCGCCGCCCTGGCCTTCTCCCTCACCTACCGGTTCCTGGAGCTCGTCCTGGTGGGCCTGGGCCTCGCGGTGATGAGCTGGTACGGTGTGGGCACCCGGGTACGCCGGGGGCTTGGGTTCCTCCGGGGCCTGGCGGAGCTTGGGAACCTCCTCATCTACGGATTCCTCCTCCATCCCAAGCTTCTTCCGCGCTATTTCAACCTGCGCTTCCGCAGGGAGGACCCTTGGAACTACGAAACGAGCCCCTATGAGCGGCGCAAGTACGCGCTGAAGCTGGCCATCCTGCCGCGGAAGAGGGAAGGGCCAAAGCCGCCCTACCGGCGGGCGCTGGACCTGGGCTGCGCCGAGGGGCTCTTCACCCGAAGGCTCGTGGAGGAGGGGGTGGCGGCCCAGGCCGTGGGGGTGGACGTTTCCTCCCGGGCCCTGGCCCGGGCCCGCGAGAAAAGCGTCGGCCTCCCCCTGGAATACCACGAGATGGACATCGCTGAAGCCCTCCCGGACGGCACCTACGACCTCGTCTTCTGCTCAGAGGTTCTGTACTACTTGGGCTACCCACGCCTGCGGAGGCTTGCGGAACGCCTGGCCCAGAAGCTTGAACCTGGGGGGCACCTCGTGCTGGTGAGCGCTTGGCCCGCGGCCAAGGTCCTCCACCGCGTCTTCCTCCGGCACCCCGCGTTCCGGCTCGTGGCCGAGCACGTGGAGCCCCACCCCACCCGGCCCTACGCCATCACCTGCTTGGAGCGCCGCTGAAGAGGTCCACAGCGTAAAGCTCGTTCTGCCGCACGAAGGAGGCAAGGAACCGGCCGTTGGTCACCCGTTGTGATCCGTACGCCCGCAACGCCTCAAGCTTTTTGGCGGCCGCCCGGTCGCTTAAGGGAACCTCCCGCCACTCCCAGCGGTCCTGGAGGAAGCTGGGCGCGGCGAGGGGCACACGCGGGTCCAACCGGCGCGGCAGCGGCCACTGCGGCGCATGGATGAGGTAGTACCGCACCTCCGGAGCAAGGCCAGTCTCCCCTAAGGCCAGCTTCAAAAAAGAAGAGGCAGCGCGATGATCGGGATGCCCATCGTCCGGATGGGGCACGTAGATCAGGGTGGGCTGAAAGCCCTGGAGGATGGTGCAAAGGTCCTGAAGGAGGTCCTGGCCGGTGTAGCGGGCCTCAGGGTTGAAACTGTTGCGGTAGAAGGGGTAGTCCATCTTCGTGTACGGGCTGCGGTAGGGCACATCCCAGTGGGTGGTGAGGAGGTTCGTGAGGCCCCGGTCGGGGTAGCCCAAGAAGATCACGTGATCCTCGGGAACGCCAAGGACCCGGAGGGCCGCGCCCGCCTCCTTCATGCGCCGATAGCCCAAAGCCCGGTAGTCCTCGGCGCGGTTCAAGGGGCTCCAGGTGAAGAACTTCTTCGCGGCGATGTTGGCATCGCCGGCGGTGAGGAAAACGACAAGCACCTGGTGCCCCTGTTCCAACAAGTCCACCATGGTCCCGCCCACGCCGAGCACCTCGTCGTCCGGATGGGGGGCAAGGACGAGCACGCGTTCCACGTCCTCTTTAGGGGTGGGCACGTCCACGCGGGGCGGGATGGGGATCCACCAGGTGAAGAGCTCAAGGAGGGGATGGGGTACCCCAGGGATGATCCCGAGCGCCAAGGGGACGAGGAAAAGCCCGAGCATCCACCGCAGGACCTTTTTTCTGCGCCGCATGGCCCAAAAGCCCCATTATAGTGAGGTTGGTCCGCGCCGGCGGGGTTGGGAAAATTCGGGCGGGAGGGATGGGTGAGCGGCCGAAACCGCCGGTCTTGAAAACCGGTAAGCCGAAAGGCTTCGGGGGTTCGAATCCCCCTCCCTCCGCTAGCGGTGCTCCACGACTTCGGAAAGGGGGCGGCGGGGCCGCGGCCTTGGGCTCTCCGCGGGCCTCCCCACGGGGATGAGGGCTACCGGCCTGAGCCCTCGAGGAAGGCCCAAAAGCTCGGCCACCCGCCCTTCGTCGAAGGCGCCCACCCAACAGGTCCCCAGCCCCTTGGCCGTAGCCGCCAAAAGGAGGTTCTGGACCGCCGCAGCCGTGTCCTGAAGGCAGTAGAGGGTCTCGCCCCGCTCGCGGTACGCCCTCCTTGCCCGCTCCAGATCCGCACAGACCACGATCACCACCGGCGCCTCGCCAAGAAAGCTCTGGCCATAGGCCGCGGCAACAAGCCCCTCTTTGAGCTGCGGATCCCGCACGACGATGAACCGCCAGGGCTGAGCGTTCCCGGCGCTCGGGGCCAGAACCGCCGCGGAAAGGAGCTCCTCCAAAACCTCCGGGGCGATGGGCTCGCGCATAAAGCGGCGCACCGAGCGCCGCGCCCGTATGGCCTCAAAAACGTCCACCATCCCCTCCTTTCCCCGCCATTATAGGCGGCTACGATTGACGAGATGATCCAGGCCGTCCTCTTTGATTTGGATGGAACGCTTTGGGAGAACCCGGTGCGCTGGGATGAGCTGCGGAAAGAACTGGGCCTTCCGCCCGATGGCCTCCCCATCTATTGGCACATCCAGCGCCTCCCCGCGGAGAAAAGGGCCTGGGCGGAGGGCCGCCTGCGGGAAAAAGAGGCGGAAGGGGTGCGCTTTGGGCAACTCAAACCAGGGGCAACGGAGCTTTTAGAGTTCCTGCGAAACCGCGGCGTGCGCTGTGTGCTCGTGACCAACAACTCCCGGGAGAGCGCGGAGGGGGTGCTGCGGGCCCATCCCCTCCCCTTCGATCTTGTGTGGACCCGGGAAGACGGGGCGCTCAAGCCCGATCCCCAAGCTTTCCTCGGCCCCCTGCGGAGGCTAGGGGTCCCACCGGAGGGGGCGGCCGTGGTGGGCGACTCCCATTTGGACCTCCAGGCCGCCCATGCCGCCGGAATCCCCCTCGTGGTCCTCGTGGCGCCGCGGACCTGGATGCGCCCGTTCTTCCCCACCCAAGCGAGCTTTTGGGAGGTAGAGAATCTCGTTCAGGTCAAGGAAGTTCTCTCGCGGTTCCTCGCCTCTTCCGGAAGCTGAAGGGGCACAGGGGCCGTCCAAAGGGAGTGGATGACCGCGCCATACCCTTGCCGTTCGGCCACCTCCGCGTCATCCACGATGTGAAAATCAAAGAACATGGGCGGCCCAGAGAAGCCTGTGAGCATCCGGTAGCCATGCAAAAGGAGCGCGTCAAGCTTCCAAAGGAGACTCTCCAGGGCCGGCACCTTCTCCCGGACCCACAGGATCAAATCCACATCGGAGGACGGTCCTGCTCGGTCGTCCATGGTGCTTCCATAAACGTAGACCCGCCGGATGTTTGGGCAGATGCGGTTCAAGTACAGTCCAAGCTCCTGGGCCAGCGCGTAACGGAAAAGGGAATGTGCCCAGGGCTCGCCCGCGCGCAGGGCGGCCACGAGGGCGTCCACACCGCCAAAACTCTTCTTGCCACAGTTTTCCAGCGCTTGCACTAAAAGTCCGCAGGCTTCGGGTTCAAGAAGCAGGCTTGGCGGTTGGATCATGGGAAAAGGCCGCGCAGGCGGATGGCCTCAGCCACGCGGGCCAGGGCTAGCATCTGGGCCGCGATGCGCAAGCTGACCTTCTCTGCTTGGGCAAGGTTCCAAACGTCCTGAAAAGCTCGGCGCATGATTTGCGCGAGCCGGGCGGTAGTCTCTGCCTCGTCCCAGAAGAAATATTGGAGGTTCTGGACCCACTCAAAATACGAGACCACCACGCCGCCCGCGTTGGCCAGGATGTCCGGCACCACGATGCAGCCCCGTTCCTCCAGGATGACGTCGGCCTCGGGGGTGGTGGGGCCATTGGCCCCCTCCACGATAACCTGCGCTTTGATCCTTGGCGCATTACGCTCGGTGATCTGTCCCTCCAACGCTGCAGGGATGAGCACATCCACATCCAGAGTGAGGACCTCCTCGGCAGGAATGGGGACGACCCCGGGGGCGGCATATCCCGCGATGACGTGCCGCGGGGAGCGCGCGACGTGCTCGACGAGCTCGGGGATGTTCAGGCCGCTGGGGTGGTAGAGACCACCGGAGATATCCGCCACCCCCACCACCTTGGCGCCGGCCTGGTGCAGAAGAAGAGCAGCGACCGAGCCCACGTTCCCAAAGCCCTGCACAGCTACCGTGGCCCCTCTGAGGTCTTTGCCCAATCGAGCAAGAACTTCTTGGGTGACGATCATCACGCCGCGGCCGGTGGCCTCCCGCCGGCCCCGTGCTCCGCCCACTGCCACGTCTTTGCCCGTAACGATGGCATACATCGGCTCACCGCGAAGGACCGTAGCCGTGTCCATGAACCAGTTCATGATCTTGGCGTTGGTGTTGACGTCCGGCGCGGGAATGTCCCGACTGGGCCCGATCAAGGGCAAGATCATCGCGGTGTAGCGGCGGGTGAGTCGCTCCAGTTCCCCCTCGGAAAGGCCGGCAGGGTCACAAACGATCCCGCCTTTCCCGCCCCCGAAGGGGATGTCCACCACCGCGCACTTTAAGGTCATCCAGCCGGCCAAAGCCTTAACCTCGTCCACCGTGACCGCGGGGTGATAACGAATCCCGCCCTTGCAAGGTCCCCGCGCAGAAGAGTGCTGAACCCGGTATCCCAGGAAGACCTCTATGCGCCCATCGTCCATCTTCACGGGGACGGAGACCTCTAGGACCCGCTCCGGTGTCTCGATGATCTTGAGGAGGTCCGCAGGGAGGCCGAGCTTCTGCCCAGCCAAGCGGACCTGGGTTTTGAACATCTCGTAGGGATTGGCCTCCATGGCCTGGAGCGCCTGCGCCGCCGGTCCCTTCCCCTCATGGATCACGTCGACCACCTCCAAGAGGAACCCTAGGACCCCCACAGCCCGGGCTCACTGGCAAACTGAGGGAAATGCCGTTGCGTTTGACGGAAGGCCTGGCGCAGCTAAGCCCGCATGAGGATGGCACAAGCCAAGAAAAAGGCTGTTAGATGAAAGGAGGGACGCTGGCAGTTAACTCAGCCCCCTCCTGTCATGAAGGGCCGTGCCCTCTTGTTAAATGGGATTGGGCCAAACCGAGGCTTTCGTGATGATGCGTGTGATGCTCTCCGCCGTAAAAGACCTGGTGGGGTATGCCCAACGCGTGCCCGGGGTCCTGTCCGTGGCCTATGCCGCTAGGGAACTCATCCACCCAGCCGGAGGTTTTGCCTCCGGGGTGTACTTGGTCGCCCAGGGGCTGGTCGGCCTCTACGCTCCAAACCATGGGCAAAGGGTCGTTTTTCACGTGCTCAAACCCGGGGATTTTTTGGGACTGGAAGCCTGGCTACCCGACGCCCGCCCGCAGTACGTGGCCACAGCCCGCGCTTTGACTGATGTGGACCTGCTTTTCTTCCCACCGCCTGTCTGGAACAGGGCCATGGAGGACACGGAGTTCCGGGCGCTCGTGTTTGCCGCCCTCGGGCAAATTTGGAAAGGCCTGATCACCAAGGACATCCACCACCGAGACGCCCAAGGCGGCGTGGTTTGGGCTTTCCAACACTGGGGAGAGCGCACTCCCCACGGGGTTCGTCTTCCCCTGAACCTAAGCCTTCTGGCTCAGATCCTGGGGCTCTCCCGCACCACCCTCAAGCAAGCCCTTCGTCGCCTAGGGGTAGTTCAGGACGGCGACGCCTTGATGTTGCCGAAGGCCTGGGCGCAGGACTTCCTCGGGGCTACAGGGTCTCCTCAATGATGTCGAGGTAAAGCTCGGGGGTGCTGGCCAGATCCTCGAGCTTTTGCCGCGAGCGGATGACGAGACCAGTGCGCTGGGTCTGCACGTACCCGCGCTCCCGGAACTTCCGCAAAACACGCATCAGCGTTTCTACGGAGACCCCCAAGAGCTCGGCCATCGTTTGACGTGTGAGAGGGAGCTGAAGGAAAACGGAACCGTCGGCGTTGGGAACCCCGTACTTGTTGCTGAGAGCCAAAAGGAGGAGCGCGAGGTTTCGATCCGCGGATTCCGTGGCCTCCCGGGTGAGTTTGAACTCCAGCATGGCCACCTCCCGCGCAAACCAACGGCACAGATCCCGCATGGCTTGCGGATGCCGATCCAAAAAAGCGCGAAAAGTCGCGGCATCGAAGAAAAGGAGCGTGGACTCCACGATGGTCCGGGCGAATTGGAGGTTCAGTTGGGCTCTCCCCAGGAAAAACGGCTCCAGCCCGTACCACTCCCCCGGGGCCAAAAAGCGCAGCACGCGCTTCTCCTGGGTGCGGGGAGAATATTTGCCGATGTACACCAAGCCCTGGCAGACGAGATAGACCCCTGAAAAATAGGCGTTCTCTTGGGCGACTAATTCGTCCGCATCGAAATGCAAAAACATCCCGAGCTTTTCCAATTAGCCGCGCTCCTCCGCGGACAAAGAGGGAAAGGCCTGGGCCAGGCAGGCAGTCCCCGATTCTTTGCGGAGGATCTTGGGCATAGCTTTTGAATTGTACGCATTAGCGGTGCCCGAGCACAGCAAAAAAGAAGGGGGTGCTTCCCTGCACCCCCTTTTTCGCTGGGCGATCTTTTACGCCCAGCCGCGCAGGCGCACGGCCTCCGCCACCCGCTGCACGGCCACCAAGTACGCGCCCAGGCGGTTGTGGACCTTGTGCTCTTGGGCCATCTTGTGCACGGCGTGGAAGGCCGCGGTCATCTTGCGATCGAGCTTCTCGTGAACCTCTTCCGCCGGCCAGTAGTACATCATGGCGTTCTGCACCTGCTCAAAATAAGAGACGGTGACGCCGCCGGCGTTGCACAGAAAGTCGGGGATCACGTAAACCTTGTTTTTGAAGAGGATCTCGTCGGCCTCAGGGGTCGTGGGCCCGTTGGCCAGCTCCGCCACGATCTTCGCCTTGATTCGGCCGGCATTGGCTGCGGTGATCTGGTTCTCCAGGGCCGCGGGGATGAGGATGTCCACCGGAAGCTCCAAGAGCTCGGCGTTGGTGATGCTCTTCGCGCCGGGGAAGCCCACCACGGAGCCCGTCTTCTCTTTGTGAGCAATGACCTCCTTCGCGGAGAGCCCGTTGGGGTTGTAAATCCCACCCTTGGAGTCGGAGACGGCCACCACCTTGAGGCCCAAGAGCTCCTCCCCGAGGATGTGCGCGAACTGCCCGGCGTTCCCGTAGCCCTGGATGGCGCACGTGGCCCCCTTGGGGGTGATCCCCAAGACCTGGCAGGCCTCGCGGATGCAGTACATGCCGCCCCGGGCGGTGGCATCGCCGCGGCCGGCGGAGCCACCCACGGCCAAGGGCTTCCCCGTGATCACGCCCGGCGCGCTCCGCCCCATGATCGTCTCGTACTCATCGAGCATCCAAGCCATGATCTGGGGGTTGGTGTAGACGTCGGGCGCGGGCACATCGATGTCCGGGCCGATGTAGTGGGCGATGGCCCGGATGTACCCTCTAGAGAGCCGCTCCAGCTCGCGCTCGGAGAGCTCCTTGGGGTTGCAGACCACCCCGCCCTTCCCGCCGCCCAAGGGCAGGTCCACCACCGCCGTCTTCCACGTCATCCAGGCAGCCAAGGCCCGCACGGTGTCGAAGGTCTCCTCGGGGTGGAAGCGGATGCCGCCCTTGCAGGGGCCTCGGGCCCAGTTGTACTGCACCCGAAAGCCCTCGAAGACGCGCACGGAACCGTCGTCCATGCGCACGGGGATGCGCACGTGGAACTCCCGCATGGGCCAGCGCAGAAGCTCGTGCATCCCCCGGTCCAGGCCCAGGATCTTGGCCGCCTCGTCCAGCTGCCTCTGGGCTATCTCAAAGGGGTTGAGCGTCGCTTGCACCGCCATTTTTCTACCTCCTTTTGCCAAGCTCGGCGTGGCAAAATGTTAGGCCGCCAAGCTGGCATTTGCCAGCCTCATCGAAACGGCGGGATCCCCCGTCGCCGCAGGAGCTCCTCCGCCAGGCGACTGGCCTCCCCCACCCAAAGGCGGGCCCCGCCCTGGGGATCGGGGACCTGCGCAGCCTTGGCGGACAGGCGCACCCGCAGAGCCCGGCCCAACGCCTCGGCCACCTCCGCGTTGGCCCGTCCTCCGGGAGGGGTGAGGGCAGGGGCCACCGGGATCGTCCGGCCCTCCGGGGTGGCCACGGTCCCCCCTGCTTCGAGGAGCAAGGCATGGGGAAGGAGGACGTCGGCCTCCTTGGCCACGCGCGGGGGCCAAGGGCTGAGGATCGCCACGAATTCCGCCCTTTTCAGGAGCGAAACCCAGGTTCCTTGGGGTTCGACCCCCACGAACACGAGGACCCGCACGTCCCCTGGCGGCGCCGCAGGAATCCCCACGAAAAGCCCGATGTTCAGGCTGCCCTGCGGGCTGAACAGCTTGAGTTCGGGGTTGAGGTCCAAAAGCTCGTGGACCGCTTGCGGCGCCTCTTCGTTTGCCCATGGGGCCTCGGCCACCAAAAGAGGACGGCGAGCCCCGCGAAGCGGGGTGGCCAAAGCCGCCGGGATGCCCTTTCGCAAACCTTCCCAGGGGAACTCCACAATCGGGATGCCTCCTCGCAGGGCCTCCCGCAAGCGCAGGCCCACCACGAAGCCCTCGTGGCGAGAGAGTCGCACGGGACGCAGGATGAGGTCCGCCTTGGTCAGAGCCTCTGCGTCCGAAAGAGGGAGGGGCCAGGCACCGGCGGACGTCCCGCCCAGGCGGAGCTCTGCCCCAAGCTCGCGCGCCAAGCCCTGCCAAAGCTGGAACTCCTCCAAGGGGAGCCCGGGGTCCAGAACGAGGACCAGGCCTTTCTCGGGCAGACGACGGACCACCTCGGCCAGGGCCACATCCCAATCGACGGGCTTCAGGCGCCCGTCCCTTCGGAGGAAGGGGCGGGTGAGCCGGGCTCGGGCAAGGAGGAGCTGCCAGCCGTACCGGCCTTTGGCGCACAGCACCCCGCCCTGAGCGGCCCGCGCTCGCAGGAACCGGCCGTCCAGAACCTCCACCACCATGGGACAAGCGAACCCGCAGAGGGTGCAGACGCTCTCCACTTCTTTAGTGCGCAGGGGCACGAACTTGCGCAGGGCCAAGCGGTCCGCGAGGGCCCCGGTGGGGCAGGTCTCCACGCAGGCCCCACAGGAGACGCAGTCCGAATCCTGCCAGGCCGCGTTGAACGGGGCCTGGATCTCCGTAACGAAACCGCGGCGCACAAAGTCAATGGCGTGCACACCGCAAAGCTCGTCGCACACGCGCACGCAGCGGCCGCAGAGGATGCATTTCCCAGGATCCCGCACGATGAAGGGGTGGCGCTTGTCGGGGAGGGCCTTGTTGACCTCACCCTTGTAGCGCTCCTGCTGGGCCTGCGCTTGTCCAGAGTATTCGCGAAGAAGACAGGTGTAGACCGCGCTGCAGCCGCACTCGAGGCAACGGCGGGCCTCGGCCTCCGCCTGGGCCCGGGTGAACCGGACCTCGAAAGGCCGGAAGTTCTGGATCCGCTCCTCCGGCGGGAGGATCCGGGGTTGGACGCGGCGGGCCTCGCGCACCTCGCCGAGATCCGCCTTGGTCACCTCCGGCTTTTTGTGCACGTAGGGCTCCGGCCCCTTCAGGGGGAGGCCGCGCAGGAGGCGATCGATGGCCAGGGCCGCCCGGTGGCCGGCGGCGATGGCCTCGATGGCGATGGCTGGCCCCGTCACCGCGTCCCCGCCGGCGAACACCTTGGGCCGGTTGGTCTGCCCCGTGTCCGGATCCGCCTGGATCGTCCCATCCTCCTTCAAGGCGATCCCCATCTCCCCGAGGAAGGCGAAGTCCGGCTCCTGGCCCACGGCCACGATGGCCGCCTCCGCGGGCACCACGAACTCCGCCCCGGGGATGGGCAGGGGCCGCCGCCGGCCCGAGGCGTCGGGCTCGGAAAGCTGCATGCGCTGGCACCGCACGCCCAAGAGCCTCTCGCCCTCCGCGAGGAAGGCCAAGGGCTGGGCGAGGAACTCGAACCGCACGCCCTCCTCCTCGGCCTCCTGGACCTCCTCGGGTTCGGCGGGCATCTCCTCGCGGCCCCGGCGATAAACAACCACCACCTCCGCGCCCAGCCGCCGGGCGGTGCGCGCCGCATCGATGGCGGTGTTCCCACCCCCGATCACCGCCACTTTGGCCGGAAGCCGGGGGGCGTCTCCCGCCTTCACCCGGGCGAGGAAGTCGATCCCCGGAAAGACCAGGGGATGGTCCTCCCCGGGCACCCCGAGCCGGCGGGACCTCCAGGCGCCCAGGCCCAAGAAGATCGCGTGAAAATCGCGCTCAAGATCGGAGAGGGAGAAATCCCGTCCCAGGGCCGCTCCGGTGCGGAAAACGATGCCCATGCGCCGGAGGACCTCGATCTCCCGGTCCAAAACATCGTGGGGGAGGCGGAAGGCGGGGATGCCGTAGCGCAGCATGCCCCCGAGCTTCTCCCGGGCCTCGAACACCACGACTTCGTGGCCCAAGCGGCGCAGGAAGTAGGCGGCGGAGAGCCCGGCTGGGCCGCTGCCCACCACGGCCACCCGGAAGCCCGTGGGCGTGCCCACAGGGGGCACGTAGTCCAACCCCAGATCGCCGAGAAAACGCTTGATCCGGCGGATCTGGATGGGCTCCTCCACGATTTGCCGGCGGCAGGCGTCCTCGCAGGGCGCCGGACAGATCCGCCCAAGCGTCGCCGGAAGGGGAAGCCGCTCATAGAGGAGCTTCAACCCCTCCCGGTAGAGGCCGTTGGCCGTGAGGCCCACGTAGCCCTGGCAGTCGGTGTGGGCTGGGCAGGCCAATTGACAGGGGGCGATGCAGTCGCCCCAGTGGGCGCTGAGGAGGAGCTCCAGGGCCGCCCGGCGCACCTCCTCCGCCGCCGGGGCCCGCGTGCGCACCACCATCCCCTCGGCAATGGGCGTGGAACAGGCCTTGACCACCCCCTTGCCCTCCACCTCCACCACGCACACCCCGCACGAATCGAAGGGAGGAAGGCGAGGGTCTGCGCAGAGCGCGGGGACATCGATCCCCGCCCGGCGCGCCACCTGAAGGAGGGTTTCCCCCGCCTCGCCCGTCACCCTTTTCCCGTCGATCGTCAGCGTGACCATCGTCTCCCCTTTAGCGCACGCTCACTGCCCCAAACGGGCAGACCTCCCGGCACCGCCCACAACGAATGCACTTCTCCTCCTCAATCACCTGGAACTTGCCGGAGCCCTGGACGATGGCCCCCACGGGGCAAGCCTTGGTGCAGAGCTTGCAGTCGCGGCAAAGCGTGGGGTCGATGGTGTAGGTGAGAAGGCTTCGGCACACCTTGGCCGGGCAGCGCCGCTCGCGCACGTGGGCCTCGTACTCCTCGCGGAAGTAGCGCAGGGTGGTGAGAACGGGGTTGGGCGCGGTCTGCCCCAGGCCACAGAGGGAGTGGCTCTTCACCTTTTGACCAAGGTCCCAAAGCATGTCCAGGTCAGCCGGCTCACCCTTTCCCTCCACGATGCGGGTGAGGATCTCCAGCATCCTCTTTGTGCCCACGCGGCAGAACGTGCATTTCCCGCAGGACTCCTTTTGCGTGAAGTCCAGGAAGAAGCGGGCCACCTCCACCATGCAGGTGTCCTCGTCCATGACGATGAGGCCGCCCGAGCCCATGATGGCCCCGTGTTCCTTCAGGGACTCGTAGTCCACGGGGACGTGAGCCAAAGAGGCTGGAAGGCACCCGCCGGAGGGGCCCCCGATCTGCACGGCCTTGAAGGCCCGTCCTCCGGGGATCCCCCCGCCCACCTCCAGCACGAGTTCCTCCAGGGTGAGGCCCATGGGGATCTCCACGAGGCCGGAGTGCCGCACTTTCCCGGCCAGGGCGAACACCTTGGTCCCCTTGCTCTTCTCCGTGCCCAGGCGGGCGAAGGCCTCCCAGCCGTTCCGGATGATCCAGGGCACGTTGGCCAGGGTTTCCACGTTGTTGATGACGGTGGGGTGGCCCCAGAGGCCGGACTGGGCCGGGTAGGGTGGCCGCCGCCGGGGCATGCCCCGTCGGCCCTCCACGGAGGCGATGAGGGCCGTCTCCTCCCCGCACACGAACGCCCCCGCCCCCTCCTTCACGGTGATGCGGAAGGAGAAGGAGGAGCCGAGGATGTTCCGGCCCAAAAACCCCCGGGCCTCAGCGTCGGCGATGGCTTGGCGCACGCGTTTCACCGCCAGCGGGTACTCCGCCCGCACGTACACGATGCCCTCTTGGGCGCCGATGGCGTAGCCGGCGATGATCATGCCCTCCAGCACCCGGTGGGGGTCGCCCTCGAGGACGCTGCGGTCCATGAAGGCGCCGGGGTCGCCCTCGTCGCCGTTGCACACGACAAACTTCACGGGATCCTTCTCCTTGGCGGCGAAGGCCCACTTGGTCCCGGTGGGGAAGCCCGCCCCGCCCCGGCCCCGCAGGCCCGACTTGGTGATCGCCTCGATCACCTCCTGGGGGGTCATCTCCCGGAGGGCCCTGCGCAGGGCCTGGTAGCCACCGCGCGCGATGTACTCCTCGATGGAGGTGGGGTCGATCTCCCCGCAGTTCTCAAGAACGATGCGCACCTGTTTCTGGAAGAACCCGTCCTCTTTGGCCAGAAGGTCCTCCACCGGGGTCCCGCCCCGCACGTGCTCGGCCACGATGCGCTCCGCTTTTTTGGCGTCCACGGGACCGTACACGAAGCGCTCCCCGTCCGCGGTGACCACGGCCACGAGGGGCTCCGAGAAGCACATGCCCAGGCAGCCCACGGGCTTGACCCGCACCCTTTCCCCGGCCAGGGCCTGGCGCAGGAACTGGAACACGGGTTCCGCTCCGGCGGCGACGCCGCAGGAGGCCAACCCCACCTGAACCTCCGCCACCCGGCTCATGCCCCCTCCTTCCGGTACTCCGCTAAAACCTTGTCCACCGTGCGGCGCGTGAGGCGACCGTACGTGTTCTCATCGATCATCATCACCGGAGCGAGGCTGCAGCAGCCCAAACAGCGCACGACCTCCAGGGTGAAGAGCCCGTCCGCGGTGGTCCCGCCCTCCTCCACCCCAAGCTTCTCCTTCAGGTGTTCCAGGAGGGCATCCGCGCCCTGCACGTGGCAGGCCGTGCCTTGGCACAGCCGGATCACGTGCTTTCCACGCGGCTGAAAGCGGAACTGCGCGTAAAACGTGGCCACCCCATAGATCTGGGCGGCGGGAACGCGGGTGTAGCGAGCGATGGCGCGCACGGCCTCCGGGGGGATGTATCCCGCGCTTTCCTGCACAAGCTGGAGAAGGGGGATCACGCTGGACTCGCTGCGCGGATAGGCGCGAAAAGCCTCGCTCCATCCGCGTCGACCTGGGCTCCGCGCCAGGGTCTTCGCCATGCTCATGCCCTCCTTTTGAAAAGCAAAGCCCTGAACCGTGCAGGCTCAGGGCGTCAAACGACACGTCTTGGTCATAGAAACTTTGAACTTGTGCGTTGGCATTGTACCCACGTTGGCGGGCCGCGCAATCCGGGGATAAATGTCCACCCCCATCCCCCTTCACAGCGGACTAAGCCCGGTGTATATTATTGGTTGCAGCGCACCGCGACGGCTTAACCCTTCTTCTTTTTGCCTTGCGGGAGCAAGCTGGGAGGATTTATGGAGAGCGTCCGCTTTGATAACGAGATCAACCACGAGGAGCACGACCTCGTGGAGGAAGAGCTTCTGTGGCTGGAGGACGAGGAGGAGGGGAAGAGGTCCCCGGAGAACCCCATCCGCACCTACTTCGATGAGATCGCCCGCGTCCCCCTCCTCACCAAAGAGGAGGAGGTGGAGCTCGCCAAGCGCATCGAGGCCGGGGACGAGGAGGCCAAAAAGAAGCTGGCCGAGGCCAACCTGCGCCTCGTGGTGTCCATCGCTAAAAAGTACCGGGGCTGCGGCCTGCCCTTCCTCGATCTCATCCAGGAAGGGAATTTGGGCCTCATGAAGGCCGTGGAGAAGTTCGACTGGCGCAAGGGCTACAAGTTCTCCACCTACGCCACCTGGTGGATCCGCCAGGCCATCCTCCGGGCCATCACCAACCGCTCCCGCACCATCCGCGTCCCCACCCACATCAACGAGCTCATCCGCAAGATCCATGAGGCCGAACGCCAACACATCAAGGAGCACGGCTCCGGCCCGAGCCTCGAGGAGCTCGCCGAGGAGCTCGACACCACCGTGGACAACATCGTCAAGGCCAAGCGCACCGCCCAGTACACGGCCTCCCTGGACACGCCCATCGGCTACGACGAGGAGGGCGCGGTCCTCGGGGACTTCATCGCCGACGAGGACGCCGTCTCCCCCACCCGGGAGACCCTGCGGGAGCTCCTCATTCAGGAGATCCGCAAGGCCCTCAAGGAGCGGCTCACCCCCAGGGAGCGCAGGGTCCTCGAGCTCCGCTACGGCCTCGACGGCAACCCGCCCAAGACCCTGGATGAGGTGGGCGAGATCTTCGGGATCTCCCGGGAGCGGGTGCGCCAGATCCAGAAGGAGGCCTTGGAGAAGCTGCGGGGCTCCGAGGTCCTCCAGAAGCTCGAAAAATACCGGCAGATCCTGGGGGAGGATTAGCTCGGCGCGCAGTTTGGGTTAGAACAGCGCGGCACGTGACGACGGGGGTCCTCGTAGAGGACCCCTTTTTCACAGTTGGGACAGGGTCCGAGGGGCCTGCCGGGGACCCGGAACGTGCACTCCGGGTAGCGGGAGCAGGCGTAGAACGTGCCGCCCTTGCCGAAACGCTCGACCAGCTCGCCCTCCCCGCAGGCGGGGCAGCGCACGCCGGTGGGCAAGGGCGCGGTGGCCCCGCAGTTGGGGCAGCGCAGGTATCGGCCGTAGCGACCGTGGCGCACCTGCATGGGCACCGCGCACGTAGGGCAGAGGCGCTCCGGCGCCGCCTCCGCTTGCTTTAGCCCCTCCGCCAGCTCCACCCGGCCGTCCCGATAGCGGAAGGGGAAGTCCCGGGGCAGGTCCCGCGTGCTCTTGCAGGCCGGGTACCGGGAACACGCCAAATAAAGCTCGCCCTCCCAGTACCGCACCTCCATGGGCGCCCCGCACTTGGGACAGGGCACGTCCGTGAGCACCTGGAAGGGCTTTTGCCTTTGGGTGAGGAGCTCCTCCACGGTCTGAAGCTTCGGGGAGAACCAGGAGTAGAAGTTGCGCAGGACCTCCTCCCGGGTGAGCTCCCCTTCTTGGATGCGGTCCAAATCGGCCTCCATCTGGGCGGTGAAGTCCTCCCGCACCGTCTCCGGGAAGTACCGGCGCAGGAAGTCCGTGACAATGAAGCCCAAAAGCGTGGGTTTAAGGCTCCCGTTTTCCCGGCGCACGTAACCCCGCTCCTGGATCACCGAAACGATCTGGGCGTAGGTGGAGGGTCGACCGATCCCCTCCTGCTCCAGCTTCTTCACGAGCCCCGCCTCCGTGTAGCGCTTGGGCGGCTCCGTTTTCTTTTCCTCCACAAGGAGCTCCGGCTTGGGCAAACGCTGCCCAAGCGTGAGATCCGGAAGCACCACGCCCTCATCGGGAAGCTTTTCCAGCTCGAGGATCCGCCCGATCCCCGGGAACTCCATCCAGGAAGCGGAGGCCACGAACTCCAGGTCCCCTAGACGAAGCGTGACCTTGCGCCGGCGCCACACCCCCTCCGCCATCTGGGTGGCCAGGAACCTGCGCCAGATGAGGTCGTAGAGCTTGAGCTGATCCGGCCGGAGGTAGGGGGCCACGCTCTCGGGTGTGCGGAACACGTCGGTGGGCCGGATGGCCTCGTGGGCGTCCTGGGCCCGCGTTTTGTTCTTGAACCGCCGCGGCCTTTCGCTCAAATACTCCTTCCCAAACGCCTTTTTGATGAACTCCCGCGCCTGGGCGAGGGCGGTCTCCGCCACCCGCACGGAGTCCGTACGCATGTAGGTGATGAGGCCCACCGGCTTCCCCTCGATGGGCACGCCCTCGTAGAGCTCCTGAGCAATCTCCATGGTCCTCCGGGGCGAAAAGCCAAAGGCGGAGGAAGCGGCCTGCTGGAGGGTGGAGGTGATGAAGGGCGGGGCGGGCCTCCGCCGCACCTCCTCCTCCTCCACTTTGGCCACCACGGGCTCGGCCCGAGACACCTGCTCCCGCAGACGCTCCAGCTCCTCGGCCTTTTCCACCCGGCGAGGAAGCCGAGCCAGAAAAGGCGGCTCCGTGGGGAACCGCAGGGCCACCTCCCAATAGGGCTGGGGCACGAAGTCCTGGATCTCCAGCTCCCGGTCGCAGATGAACCGCAGGGCCACGGACTGCACCCGCCCGGCGGAGAGGCTCTCGAACTGGCGGCCCGCAAGCACCCTGGCCAGAAGCGGGCTCACCTGGTACCCCACGAGCCGGTCCAAGATCCTTCGAGCCCGCTGGGCTTCCACCTTCTTAAGGTCGATCTCACCCGGGTTCCTAAGGGCCTCCCGCACGCTCTCCGGGGTGATCTCGTGGAGGAGAATCCGCGCGAACCGGTGCCCGTCCTTGAGGAGCTCCATGAGGTCGTAGGCGATGGCCTCACCCTCCCGGTCTGGGTCGGTGGCGAGGTACACCACCTTGGCTCCTTTCGTTTTCTCCCGGAGCTCGGCCACCACCTTGCGGTTGCGGATCACCCATTTGGGGGCAAAGCCGTTGTAGATGTCCACCCCAAGCTCATCCTCGGGGAGGTCCCGCACATGTCCCCGGGAGGAAAGGACAAGGAAGCCCTTTCCCAGGTAGGCGGAGATCGTGCGGGCTTTGGTGGGCGATTCCACGATGACGACGTTTTCGGGCATGGCTGGGCTGGGCATTATGCGGAGGGGGTGGGGGGCGGCGCAAGCATCCCGCAGATTTGGCGGAAGGGATGGCCCGCGTAAAATAGGGAAAAAGGTACAGCGTGCTCTTTGAGAGGTGAAGAGGGTTCCGCGGACTGGGAGCAGTGGGGAAACCCCTAGGGGGTCCGCGGAAGTTCGATCCAAACGGAG
>JAUQPF010000016.1 GCA_030550535.1 Candidatus Bipolaricaulota bacterium | reverse complement strand
CTCCGTTTGGATCGAACTTCCGCGGACCCCCTAGGGGTTTCCCCACTGCTCCCGGTCCGCGGAACCCTCTTCACCTCTCAAAGACCTCGCGTCTGCCAAAGCATTGTATCCCGACCCGCAGCCCAAGGGCAAACCGCGGCTCAGCCCACCACCACCGCACCCTCCTCAAAGCGGGGTGGGCCGCGCCCAATCCGCTCGATGCGGCGTACGTCCGACTCGCACAAAAAATAGAAGGACACCACATCCACGTCCGCTCGGATCACGTCCTCAAGGGCATGGCGTAGCCGCAGATACTGCACCCTATCCAGCCTGCACTCGAACACCGAGTACTGAACCCGCTCGCCAAAGCCCTCCAAGATCTTGGCCACGCGCTCCCGACGCCGGTCATCGGAGATGTCGTAGGCCACTACAACAAATGCCCTCATCGGATGAGGAAGGGTACGTACTCCTCGGCTTCGCCCAAGAGAACTTTGGCCAGGATGCGCGCTTGGAGCTCAGGCACGCGGAAATAAGGCGTCTCCTGCTGCAAAAGGGGGTGGCGAACGAGCGTGCGGCGTCGATCCTCCCAGGCCTGCAGAAAGGTGCGCAGGGTGGAACGGCTCATGCGGCACCCGCCGCCAAGGCTCTCCTCAAACCCCTCGGGCTCCACCTGACCCCGGTTGATGAGGGCCAGGACCAGGGAGTCCACCAGCACGGGTCGCAGTTCTTCCATGAGGTCCAGCACCAGGGCGGGGCGGCCGTAACGGTCCATGTGGAGGAAACCCACGTAGGGATCGAAACCCACCACATGGCAAGCGGCGAAGACCATGTTGGCCAAGAGGGTGTAACCAAAGGAGAGCATGGCGTTGACCGGGTCCGTAGGCGGGCGACGCACCCGGCCGGGGAAGCGGAAGCCCACCTGGCGAATGAGCTTGGGCCACTCTCGAAAGTAGCGCGCCGAGCCCGCCCCTTCCACACCCCGGAGCTCGTCCAAGGTTGCGACTTGGTCCGCCTTTTGCGCGAGGACCTTGAGATCCTCGATAGCGCCCGCCAAATCCGGAACGCCTTCCCTGGCCACCCGCTGCAGAAGCGTGCGCTGGTTCAAAAGCTTCCCTTTCACCATGGAGCGAGCAATGGCCAGCGCCCGGGACGGATCAGAAGCTGCCCGAAATTGAGCCCAACGTAAGGGCACGTTCTTGCTCGTCTCTGGAACGAGCCTCCCCAGGAACTCTCCCGAGCGGGAAAAGTAGGCCAGGCCCACCCCGCGGGCCAAAAGCTCGGCCACCAAAGGGGCGGTGACCGTGGCATTGCCCACGATCACGATCTCCTCTACCTGTTCGAGGGGCATCTTGAGGAGGGGGCCGCTTTTGGCGCCGATCACCACCACCTGGTCGCCGTCCTTGCGCAGGATCGCCCCGTCCTCCAGGACGTAAAGGGCGCTCACGCCATCCACTCCTTCCAGTCGAAGCGTGCGAGGTTGGCAAAGCAGGCGGGGGCCAGGGCGCAACCGCGGCAGCGCGGTCCCGCCTGCGCGGGGGGAGGGACCGGCCGGGCCACGAGGTCGCGGGTGTCGCGCACCGCGCGCTCCGCCGTGCGCCGGAGGTCAAGGCTCAGAGGCACTTCCACCCGCCGTCGCGAGCCAAAATAGAAAAGATACCCCTTGGGAATGGGCAATCGCAGCATCTCTTCCAGGCAAAGAGCGACGAGAGCGAGATGAACGAGGTCGCTCAGGCTCACCTTGGCCTTGCCCCGCTTGTACTCCACAGGGACGACGTGGGTGCCCCGGACCTCCACGAGGTCGGCGTACCCAAAGAGGCCATGGCGCTCGGACCAGACAGGAGTCTTGCGAAAGCGCAAGGGTTTTCCCTCGGGGCCGGCGGGCCGATGCACCCGACGGTGGAGGAGGGCTCCTTCCACGGTGAAGGCGTTGGGCTGGAATTGTCCGGCCACGTAGGAGAGCCAAGCCGCGCGCGGGCAGAACACGGCCTCAGCCACGAGGCTTATGGGCAGCTCAGGCCGCATGGAGGAGGCGAACGAGGCCCAGGCCGTGGGTGGTGCGGCGGCCGGCCCCTGCGTAGGGGGCAAAAGCGCAAAGGACGGCCAGGGCTTGGCGCACCTCCGCCGGCGAATCGCGCGGGATCCCGAACTCCGCCCACCCCACGAACCCCCAGATGCGTGCGCGGCCGTCCCACACGGGGCGGGTGACGACACGGGCCTCCCGCAGGGTTACGTGGCGCTCAAAGGCCAGGGGGTCGAGGGGGAGGGGGCGGGGGGAGGCTGCGTTCCACTTGACCAAAAGACCGGAAAAAAGCAGCTTGGGCAGGGGAAGGGGGAGGTCCAGGTCGCCCTGCCGGAAGGCGGTGGGGGTACAAAAAGCGAGGCGCGCGCGATGGATGGGAGGGAGCCGGGCTAAAACAGACCAGGCGATCTCGCCGGCCCAGGGGCCGCGGGTCTGCACCGCGTGTGGGGCCAGCCATTGCCGGCCCAGCCGAAGGGGAAGGCCTCCGCGCCGTTCCCACCGCTCCCAAAAGCGCTCAAAGAGCTCGGGCGCCAGGACGCTCAAGCGCAGGCGCAGGGTGAGGCCCTCCCGCGGGCCCAAGAGGGCTAGGGTGTAGGGGCGGAAGCGGTGGCCAGGCGCGTGCAGAGTGGCCGAAAGGGCGGGATCCGCCCGGCGCGCCAGGTCCAAAAACGCGGCGTGCACAGCCTCGGGCACGGGCGCAGGAAAAGGCTGATTGGCGCGAAAGTGGAACACCACGGCATAGGGGCCCCTCATAAGTTCAAATCTTCCCAGCGGGGGAAAGCCACGGGCTCGAAGCGCCGCCCTAAAGCGCGGTGTGCCTCCTCCAAGAACTTCCGAGTTTGGGAATGTGCGCGCTCCCAGTCCTCTTGGGAGACGGGCACAAGGCCGTGGGTGAGGAAGAGGCGGTTGCGCTGGCTTAAAAGATCCTTGAGACGCTCGTTCCACCCCTCTTGGAACACGCGGCCTACAGGATCATCCAAGGCCACGAGGAGCTCGTAGGCCTCCACAAGACCCACCCAAGCCCGGCCCTCGCGCTTGCGCCGAAGGAAGAGCCTTCCCGCAAGCTCCTCCGGGAGCGCTGCGAGCTTAGGGTTGTCCAGGTCGATATCGTCCGTGTGGAGGCCGAACGCATGGCGGAGGCGCAACTGGGCCAGAAGCTCCACGGCCCGGTAGAGGCGGAGGGCGGCGTCCTCGAAGCGGCCTTGTTCGGCCCGGCGGAGAGCATTGCCAAAAAGATCGGCTACAGCCTCTTCCCCCAACGCCCCTTCCTTTTCGTTCCAGATCCGCGCCAAAAGCGCGCATCCCTGAGGCCAAAGCCCCCCTACAGCCCGTAAGAGCTCGAGGGCCTCGGCGTAGGCGAAGCGGTCCCACTCGGCCAGGGCCTTGAGGAAGGTATGAAGGTGGGTGAGTCTTTGCTGGTCTGTCCCGTGGAGTTCGGAGCGGGTCAAGAACGCCTGGAGGACGGCGGCGGCGCTGGCGTACTCGTGGCTTTCGTAGAGACGACGCACCTGGGCGAGGACGAGCTCGTGGTAGAACGGGGCGGCATGGACCAGCCGCGCTAGCTCCGTGCCCCTGGCCACCTTCACCGTGTCGCGCCGCTCCCCGCCCACCACGCTCAGGCTCCACCCCGAAAGGAGCGCGGCGGCCACGAGCGCGGCCGACATGGTCTTGGTGCCCCCGGTGTAGTCGGCTATGCGCTCCGCATCCTGAGCATGTTCCCGAAGGGCTTCCCGCATGCGCTGGAAGCAGTCGGCGAAGTCGTCGGGGCGGGGTAAGGTGATGATCTCGTAGGCCTCAGGGGGAAGACCCGCGCGCTGGAGGAGGGGCTCCCCTTTTTCCGTGGTCTCCACCAAGAAGCGACGAGAGCCCCCGGCGGGCTCCGTGGTCACGAAGAACAGCACGAAATCCGGGGCGTGCTGACGGATGGCCTGGACCACGGGGTCGGGCTCGCCTCCCACGGTCACCGCGAGGATTCGCCTCATGCTTCCTCCCTTGGGATGACCCAAATCCACCCCAGGGGCTGACAGGTCGTGTCGTAGCAGACCACGCGGCGGGAGGCGGGGAAGCGCTCCAGCGGGGTTTGCCGCCGCGTGCGCGGGTTTTTGCCAAGACCGTAATTTTCGTAAAACCGGCGAAAATCGGGATCCTCGAGGAGGGCGGGCCCCAGGGTGGTGCCCAGCCATCCCGTGCCAAACCCAATCTGAAGGGGAAAGCCCTTTAGCTCCCCGCTTTCGGCCCTGCGGATCAAAAGGAGAAGGTCGTTCCAGGGTTTAGGGTCCAAACCGGCCGCGTTAGCCCACGCTAAATCCCGCTCCAATCTCTTTTTGGCCTTATCCCGCGCCGCTTGGGCGATCCCATCCCAGCGCAGCCACGCGCGCTTCTCCTCGGCGAGGAAGGGATTTTTGTTCCTTTTGACCGTCCAGCCTCCCCAGGGCTTGAAGGCCGTTTCGTCGATATGGCCTTCCATCCGGAAGAAGGTGTTGGGTTTGATCACTTCCAGCGCGAGCGGAATGCCCTCTTGTGCGGACCGGGACACACACCGCACGTTCGCCAGTGTCAACGCCCCTTCAGACGCGGGCAAGGAGTCCGCAAGACGTAGGGCCCTAAGGAGATCCTCGTGCGGGGTTTCCCCGAACGCCTTTCGCTCCAGGGGTTGAGCCGCGAATTTCGGCGCTCTTTCAACGCGAACGTCCGCAAGCCTGAAGCCCTTTTCCCTCCATACGCGCCAAAGGAGCACGGTGCGCAGCGCGCCCTTGAGGGCGGACCCAGGGAGGTACGGGCGATCCTGGGCGTCCTTGAGGCACTCCCGAATCTCCCGCGTTCCTTTTGGAACCCCAGGCAAAACGTAGCGGAAGAGGTCCAACCGGGAGGAGAGAACCGGCTCCAGGAGCTGGCCAGGAGGCACCCCCTGGCTCAGCCGGGCAAAGGCCTCCCCCCGGGTGGCCACCCATTCCACGAACCGTTCCTCGTGAATCCTCAGGGTTTGGCCCTCATGCACCACGAAGTCAAAGTCCTGCTCGAGCACATGCCCCGTGCCGATGTGCACGGGGGTGAGCACCTGGATGGCCAAAGCGAACTCCGTTTTAAGCCGCATCGGCCACCTCCCAGGGGAAAAGAAGGGCAAAACCGTAGCGCCAGATCTTGTGAGCTTGAAAACCGTTGGGGGTCAGGTCCGCCAGGCCTCCCCGGAGGCCGGTGGGGACCACGGAGCCCTCCACCACCAAGCGCACCCGCAGGCGCCGCACATGTCCCTGCAGCGTCTCCGCATAGCCCCCCACCTCCGACACCCGCCAGACCCTCGCTTGCCGCAGAAGGTCGAGTTCCTCGGGTCTTGGCCAGAGGCGGGAGAGGAGGAGGCCGAAGCCCTGGGGGTTGGGGTCGGGCCAAGAGACGTCGTCCACGTGCGCAAAGTCCAGGCGGCCGTAGCCCACGCTGCGGTCGCCCCCAAGGCCGGCTTCCCGGAGTTCCCCCAACGCCGCTTCCACGGCCTCGCGGAACGAGCCGCTTCCGCAGGGTCGCTCCGGCGCGCGCCAAGCCACGCCGAACCAAAGGCCGCAGCCCTCGCGGAAACGCACGCGTGCGATGTAAAAAAGGTTGCTCCGAAGGCTCACGCGGTCGAGGCTCACCCGGGGGATCTGCGCTACCTCCCAAGGGGGACGACTCCGAGGAGGCCAGGTGGGTGGTTCGCCCGGCTCTTCCCCCCGGGCCAGCCGGAAGAACCGCGCTTCCGGAAGGAAGGGCACCTCCTTCCATGCGCGGGTGGGGCGCAGGTTCAGGGGCTTGGGAAACCAGGGCTCGCCCTCGATCCAGGGGAAGGCGGAGGTGAGGAGGAAAGGGGGATCCCCTTGGCAGAAGGGGTCCAGCCAGGCGTGGGGATCGCCGCCCTGGCGGATCCAGGCCCAGGTCAGCGCGGAAAACAACGTGTCCGCAGGCACAAGGGGCAGGGTTTCGTCCAGGGAGAGCTCATGGGGCGAGAGGTGCAACCCATAGGGGAAAGATAGGCGGTAGAGGCTGACCCGCACGGTCTCCCCCTAGAGTCCAAGGTGGGTCCGGATGGCCGCGAGGATCTCGTCCTTTTGGCTGAGGAGTTGCGCCACATCCGGGACTTCTTTGATGAGGATGGGCTCGGCGAAGTAGGCGGAGCCTGCCCGGAGGGTGATGCGGATGTTCTCGAACTTAACCTTTCCGGAGCCGCGGGAGCCCATGCCGCCGAGGTAGTCGTGCTCCAAAAGGCTCATGCCCTCAAAGAGCACGGAGAGGCGATCCACATCGCGGTGGGGGTCGACTAGGCCGTCGCCTGCGTAGATGGTGTACACGAACTCACCGGGGCCAAAGATGGCACCGGCCGGCACCCGCTCCACCGGTCTCGGGTTTGCCTGGGACGTAATGCGATCAATTGAGACCTCAGTTTTAATCTCTGTGAAAGGGCGGTCCAGAGGTTTATCCAGGAGCTCCTTCGCCGACGCATCGCTCAAGAGCACATCGCGCACAAGAACGCGTGTGGGCAGGTTCCTATATTTTTTACGTCTTCCCTCGCCCTCTTCCGCAGGAACGCCAAACGTCTGGCACACCTTACAATCGGCATATTGCTCGCCATCAAGACAGACATGGATGTAAGTCTGCGCGATCGCCCAGTTGGGCTCGAGGCCATAATGCTTTTCCAGCAGGGACCGTAACTTACCCTTCAACGAGGAGCCCGGGACATAGGGGCGGTTGGTCAGGGGATCACGCAGGATGGGGTTGTCTACACCCCCCACGGCGATGCCCGTGGCCGTTCCGCCGATGTGGAGCCCGGTGACCGCTCGCAACCAGTAATCCACGAACACGCGGCCGACCACCCTCAGCCCCTTAGTCTCGCTCATCATGCGACCTCACCTCACTCCTGAAATTCGCTGCGGCTGAAAAAGTCGTGGTAGGCCACCACGGCTTCCATGTACTCTGCAAAGCGCACGAAGGCCTCCTTTCTTTGAGCGCTGCCCTCGATGAGATTTGCAGAAACATCCACCACCTTTAAAAGGAGCTCGGCTCCCGGCGCCCGCTTCACTCGGGAAGCAATTCGCGGAACCAAAAGCCGAAGACGCCGGAGGGCTACTTCCTCCTGCCCTTGCCAGATCCAGAGGTTCTCGATTTTTTTGATCTCGTCGAACACATTGCGAACTTGATTCATGCGCAAATTCCGAGCAAGCAGAGCCTTGGCTAACTTCTCCGCGCTCTCTACGAGCAAGGCTCCCGATTTCCCATCCTCCAAGATTTGCCGCAACTCCTCTTTGTCCGGCGTGTACGCATCCTCTTTCCCACGCATCATTCCCTCCTTCGCGTGATGAGCTCAGCCCAGCGGGCGGACACCGCTAATCGTGCGATGTTTTGGCCAAAAGACGCGCCGCCAAGCTCCGCTAAAAGCTGCTGATAAGTTGAGGGATCGCGCTGTGCCCGCTTGGCCAGCTCTTCCTGGCGCGCCAACCAGTAGGCGGTGCGCCAGATCCACGGCCCCCACGGCCCCCGCCGCTCGCGCTCCCGCGCATACACCTCCGCCATGTCTTGCAGCACAAAAAGGACGCGACGTGCCGCCGCGTCCTCCGCCACGGCCCGCGTCAACCGCTCCTTCCAGCCCGCCACCTCCTCAAACTCCTTCCAGCTCATCACCTGCCCAAGGAACCAGAACCGATCCTTCGGCGGAGGCACCCTCGCCCCCGCCTCCTTCTCGCCGGCCCTCTTGGCCTCCTCAAGGCGCTCCCCCGCTTCGAGTGCGGCCTGATACAGGGGGAATTTCTCGTGCACGAGGATGAATCCCCCGGAAATGCCTAAATCCGCGCGCCCACAGAACTTCCGGAAATCCTCGCGGATGCGCTTGGCCAGGGTGAGCACGGCGTCCCAGGATCCCACGAGGAACAGGTCGTCGCCGCCAGAGTACACGGCGTACACCCGCTCCTGTCCTTCCTCCCTGGCCAGGGCCCGCACGAGCTCACCCACGTATCCCTCGAAGAACACGGAAAGGAGGGTGCTCAAGCTGTGCTTGCGGGAGAACGTGCCGCGATCGAGGGCCCCGTTGCCGTGGGGGACGGTGAACCCTTCACGGAAAAGCCAGCCCAGGTTGTCCATGTCCATGCGCAGGACGCCAAGATACGGAGCACCGCGGGACTGGTGAGCCAAATAGCCGAAATGCTTGATGTCTCCGGGCTCGACCTTGGATTTGGACTCGCCCCGGGCCTCGTCCTTGGGGAGGGGTTCGTCCTTGCCCCACACGGCCACCACGTTCACCAGGAATTTGCGGGCCACGGCCTCAGAGGGGGTGCGCGGCGGCAAAGGCGCGTCGGTGAGGCGGTAAAGCAAAGCTGGGTCGGGGACAGGCGCCAGGGGCTCTGCGCTCACCTCCACGCGGGCTCCAAAAAAGGCCAAAACGTCCTCCCACGTGGGGTGCCCGGGCAGCGCGCAAGGAGCAATCCACGTGAAACGCAGAAACTCCGCGTTGCGCAGCATGCGTCCAAGGTTTCGAAAGCTTTGGCAAGTTGCGCACCAACGTATGCCTTCTTCGTCCTCCTCCACCTCCGCGGGTTGGCCGCAGATCTGGCACAGTCCCTTCGCCTCGGCCCCATGGGGCTGGAAGAGGGCGGCCAGCTCCTCCGCGGGGAGCTCAAGAAAGCGGCGGTCCTTTTGGTGGGCAAGCTCCTGAGCCAGGAGGTCCTCCGCCGCGCGCAGGCCGCGCGCATCTTGCGGAGCCTGGTTCTCCCCGGGCCGGAAGACCGGGGCGAAGTGCGCAGGGGTCAGGAGAACGCCCGCCAGGGCGAGGTAGAGCTCCCCATGGTGGGCTTTCAGAAGGGCGCGGTTCGCTTTAGTCCTGAACTCGTCCAGGCGATCCTGCGCCGATGGGGGAAGGAGCAAGCGGAAACGGCCCCCTCCGCAGTACAAAAGGTTGGTGGGCGGAAGTTCCAGTTCCCGGAGGATCCAACGGGCAATAGCCTCGGTGAGCACTTGGAGGTAAAAGCTTCGGGCCCGTAGGACGGAGGCTGCTCCCTTAGGATGCTTCACCCCGTAGAGGAAGTCCTGGATCCCGGAAAGATCGCCCTCGACGAGCAGGGCTAGCGGCGGCTCCGCGGGCCACGCCGCGGGCTCGTCCCTACGCAAAACATCGAGGAGCTCGCCGATCTTTTTTTCCTGGTTTTGAAAAGCTGCGTACAAGCACACCGCGAGGGCCGCGGTGGTGCGCGAGTGGTCGTAGAGCGAAACGTCGGGGACATCGTAGTAGTACGCCGAAGGGACGCACCAGGTATAGCGCAGGAGCAGGTCGAGCAGGCTAAGGAGGTAACTCTCCAGGTGAGGCGCGCTTTCGTGGAGCTTTCGGAGGGCGTCCACTTCCTCCCGAAAGCGCGCCCAAAGAGCCGCATAAGCACGCGAAAGCTCCCCTTGATCCTGCGCGGACTCGCGGGGGAAAAGACGATCACCACGGAGTTCAAGAGGGGCGAGGGGAAGCCAGGCGCTGGAGGTTTCCCCGGCCAGGCGGCTGAAAGGGCTGAGCATCTGGCGGGGCTTTTGTGCCTCCTTTTCGTCCTCCTCCTTTTGGTAGGCCTCCCGCTCGCCCGCAGAGAGGCGGTCCGCGACCATGACCACCTGCACAGCGAACGTCTCTTGCCCCTTGCGTTCGGGATCGCCGTGGTGCCACTCCACGGGGGCCAAGGCGTCCCGCCAAAGAGCCGGCACATACTGCTGCACGAACTTTTCCCCGACGGCGGGGTGGTTCTTGCCCTTAGCCGTTTCCTCGCCTGCGCGTTGCCCGAACTTTCCTATGTCGTGCAAGAGTCCCGCTAAAGCTATCTTTCCCCACCTTTCGTCCATCTTTCCTCCTCGCTTCCTTTAACCGGTTTATCCTCCTTCCGCATCGGTCAAATGGCCTAGGGCCGCAGAACAGGCGCGAAGAGACTGGCCACCGCGGTGCGATCCACGGGGATGGCGGCCCCGAGTTCCGCGCGCACCTTGCGGTAAACGGAGGCAAGCTGATGACCAACGGTGCGGGTGCTTTTTCCTAAAGCCTTGGCCAAAGCTTTGTTTGTGCCGCCTTGGAGCACCAAAGCCCGCACCACTTCCTGCTCGGCAGGGGTCAGTCGGCGCTCGAAGAACTCCTGCCACCGGCGACGCTCGCCCTGCCGTACCAGCGCCCGCTGCACTTGGGCGGCGGTCCACGGATCACGAAAGCGTTGCACCGCCTCCAGCAGCAGCGGGAGTTCTGTCCAAATGGGCAAGGGGAGCTCCAAGAGGCGGACCCGGGGATCAAGGGGGGAGGCCGCCAGCTTTGCCTCCTCCACCTCGGGCGGGGAGTAAAGGTACCACACCCGATCGTTGGCTCCAAACAGGAATTGGGCGGCGAGGAATGCGAGGATGGCAAGGGGCTTGCGTCCACCCGAGAGGCAAAGATGGAGCATGAGGCCGCTTTTCTTCAGCTCCTGATAGGCCTCGCGCAGGGCGGCGTAGGCCCGCTGCAAAGCGCTCTCGCTGTCCAGGTCCTCCATGGGGAGCTCTAGAAGCCTAAGAGGGATGGCACCAGCCCAGCTAGGCCAAGCGCGTTTCAATTGGACGACGGCGTCGCGGATGGCCGGTTCAGGGGAGCGCGTGTGGCACACAAGTCCCTGCCGAATGGGCACCCCAAGCTGGGCGAGGCGCTTTAGCGCAAAAAAGACGACCTGCGGTTCACTGCCCAAAGTCGCCACGAGGGCAGCGCCAGCCGTCACAGCTGTTTAGGGTAGCGCGAACCTTTTTCCCCGACAAATCCAAGGGCTCAGGGACAGCCCACAATGGGCCGACGGGGCGATGCCGTTTGCC
>JAUQPF010000032.1 GCA_030550535.1 Candidatus Bipolaricaulota bacterium | reverse complement strand
ATGGTTGTGCTCTCATGACCAAAAATATGACCGCCGGCACAGCACGGTTCAGCCGTATTTTATAGTCCTGTGTCCTAGGAGGCCAGCATGACCAAACCCCATGCTGGCCTCCGTCTTTTTACCGCCACGGAGATCAGCACCTACCTCGCCTGTCCCCGCCGCTGGTACTGGCGCTTCCATGAGTTGCTCGTCCCCCGCGTTCCCCCCAAGGCCCCGGCCTTCGGCACCCTCCTTCACGCCAGGCTTGCCCAGCACTATGGTGCTCCTCCCCCTCTCACCTCCGCCGAGGAGAGGGCCTTCGACCCTCAGGAAGCGCGCCTCGTCCAGGCCCAACTTGTGGCCATCCTCTCCGCCTATGGCCAGCACGACCCCGTGGTCCGCCTGGGCCACACCGTCCTGGCCGTGGAGAGGACCTTCGTTGTGCCCATGCCCAGCGCGCGAGGGCGGGCCCGCACCGCCGCCTTGGCGGGGAAGTTCGACCTCGTCACCGAGGACTCCCAGGGCAACGTTTGGCTTTGGGACCACAAGAGCTGCTCCACCTTCGCGAACTCCGACTGGCTCAGGCTGGACCTGCAAATGCGCCTTTACCTCTATGCCGCCTACGAGCTCCGACTGAACCCCGTGGGGATCGTATACAACATGATCCGCAAACCCGCACTGAAGCCTCACGAAAATGAGAACCTCAGGGCCTACCAGGACCGCCTGACTAAGGACATTCTGCTTCGGGCTCCCACGTACTTCCGTACGGAGCTTATTGCCAGCAGCCCCGACCTCCTGGAGGCCGTGCGGGAGGAACTGCGGGCCTACCGAAAGGTTGTGGGGCGAGGGCCGTACGTGCGCAACCCTGAGGCCTGCCGCTACCTGGGCTGCGTTTACATGAGCTTGTGTCTCGCGGACTCGCCGCTTCTGCGGGCGGCGTTCGTTCGGGAGGAGGCCCATCCCGAGCTGAACTGGGAGGAGGTGGACCATGGGGCCCACGCTGCCTAAGGAGAAAAAGACCCGGGAGCTGGGGTTCCCCGAGCGCGACAGCTGGCTCGTGTTTGGGGCCCCGAAGGTCGGGAAGACCACGTTCGCCGCGCAGTGGCCGGAGTGCCTCATCCTCGACCTGGAGGACGGGACGCGGTACGTAGAAGGCGCCTACGTCCTGCGGGTGACGAGCCTGGGGGAGCTGCGCGAGGCCTATGCCATGCTGCGGGCGGCCAATCCCTTCCCCTACAAGACCGTGGCCATCGACACCTTGGACGTCCTCAACGACTGGATCGAGCAGGAGGTGTGCCGAGAGCTGGGGATCATGCAGATGGGGGAGAAGGCCTATGGCCTGGACTGGGGTCTCGCGCGCAACCGCGTGCTGGAAACGATGAAGGCCTTCCATCAGCTCCCGGCCAACATCCTGTGGATCGCCCACAGCCGCTGGGCCGTGGTGGGGGAGGTGGAGCTGGGACACACCCTGAACCTGCCGGGGAAGCTGGCCCGGTTTGTGATGGCCGCGGTGGACAACATCCTGTTCCTCACGGTTCGGGATGGGCAGAGGGTGATCAAGTTCCGGCCCTACCAGGGGCTGGAGTGTGGGTCCCGGCACCCCGTGCTAGATAGGGCGGGGGAATGCCCGGCGAGCTACGAGGCCCTGCAGGCGTTGTTCGCCTTAGACCAAACTGGGCAAAACCGGATAAAGCTGGATAAAACCGGACAAAACAAGGAGCTGCTATGAAGATCCGCGATCTGGTAGCCGGCGTCCCGGAGGGGCTGTACCGGGCCAGGCTGGCCAAAACGAACCAGACCACATCCCAGGCTGGACGCCCCATGTACATCCTGGACTGGGAGATCGTCGATCCCCCGGCCTACGCAGGCCAGACGGTACGGGACTGGCTGGTCCTCACCGGGGAAGGCCTGCGCCGCTGGGCCTCCCTATACCTGGCCATGGGCGGCTCGCCGGACGACGAGGTGAGCACGGTAGCGGAGCTCGCCGAGCGCTGTCTGGCCAAGGCCCGCCAAGCCCTCGTGTGGGTAGAGGTGGAGACCCGGCCCGGAAACGACGGCGTTCCCCGGCCGCGGGTGCGGGCCTACCACGCTCCCGAGCAGGGGCAGGTCCTGGCCGCGCAGTATGCGCGCCGGGAGTCCATGGTTCCGTTCTGAAATGGCCGCTTCTCCTCGGCACTCACCAGGTGTGGCCCAACACGGGTTTCCGGCCCGAACTGGGCGGGGTTCGAGTCCCCACGTGCCGAGGCACACCTCCTTGCCGTGGGCGGGGAGCTGGCCTCTCCCTGCTCACGTCAGAGCCTCCCAAGGGCGGGGAGGAGGTGGCAGACGCGTTGGAAAAGCCCGGAAGGGAGGCGGGGCCCGGCGGGGCTGGAAGGCCCCGCCGGGCGGGCCTTAGGAGGCGAGGATGGACCTTCTGCGCGTCCAAAGCCTACGAACGGTGGTCATCTCGGCGGAGGCTGCGGAGCAGCTGAGCCCTGAGGCCTTAGGGCTCCTGGTGAAGCTGGCCTCCTGGAACCCCCGCCAGCGCCTGGGGATCCCGGCCTTGGCCCGGAGCCTGGGCCTGCCGGAGACCCGCCTATCCCGACTGCTGGCGGAACTAGCGGAGCATGGCTTTGCCCGTCTGGAGACGATCCAAAGCCCTTCAGGAAAGTTCCAGGGCAAGGTTTGGGTAATCCTACCCTTCGGGGATATTGAACGGAAGGGCAATCTCACCGAAAGGCCAAAAAATGGGGCGTCGGTAGAGTTCGCGGCTGTTGCGGGAAAGCCAAAACGGCAAACTCGGAAAAGCGCAAAGGAAGGGAACTCCACCGAAACCCCCAAAATTGGGGTGTCGGTGACTTTGCCCAAGGGATCTGCAGAAACGCCCCCCGACAATTCCGCGCGCCCTAAGTGTGCCAGAAATGATCCTTCTGGCGGCAACGGTGCACAAACATGCGCGGGTGCTTTGGCGGCGTCGCATTTTTCGAGCGTAAAAGAAAGAAAAGATATTCTTAATAACTCTCAGTTACCGGTAACAGACGTATGGGGCCAGGAAGTAGATACGCCTGGCCTAGATACGCCTAGCCTAGATAAGCCTGGCCTAGATAAGCCTAGCCTAGATAAGCCTAGCCAGGAAGCAATAGATATGCCTGGCATGCCTGAAGATGAGCCTGAAGGAAGGCCTGTATGCCCTACGTCTATAGAAGCGCGCACTTGTCAGACGACTGACAAGCCGGGGGCGGCGCGGTCGCGCGAGCCGGCCTACACGCGCAAGCCTGTTCAAGACTGGAAGGTCAACGACTTCCTTGCCTACATGCTGGATCAGGCCCGTGCGGCCGGCAAGCCCGTCCTCATGCCCAAGGCCGCCATGGGCCAGCACCTGCGCTGGCTCTGGGAGCGTGCGGTGTCCCTCTTTGGGGCGCAGGGGCCTATGGCCCTCAAGGACCTGATCGATGCCTTTTGGCTGAGGGAGGCAAACGGGACCGGTTGGCTCCTGCGCGAGGCGGAGTGGTTCTTCCGGAATTGGCACCCCGTGGAGGAAGGGGAGTTCGTATGGTGACCCAAGAGGAGCAGGAGGGGCTGGTTCTGGCGCGCCTGCGGGCGGCGGGCTTCTCCAACCAGGACCTTGCGTGCACCTTCGGGACATACGACCCGGATTTCGGTGGGAACCATCAAGCCTTGACCATGGCCCAGCGGTACGCCGAGGAGTTCGCTGTGCCCATGGGCTGGGGTTTGCTCCTCTGGGGCGGGGTAGGCGTGGGGAAGAGCCACCTCGCGGCGAGCATCCTGCGGCGGGTGGTGGAGCGGTTCGAGCTCTCCTCGCGCCCCATACGGGCGCGCAAATGGAAGCTCCCTGCGCTCTTGGCCCGCGGTCGCAGCCTCTTCGAGGACGTGGCGGAGATGGAAGCCCTCACCGAGGAGATCGCCAAGCTCGACATCGTGTGGCTTGATGAGTTTGCTACCGATGTGATCGGAGCAGGCACGTACGAGCGGGTGCGGGCTGTGGAGACCCTGTACCGGGTGGTGGACAGCATCGTGGAGGCCCAAGTGGGCTTGGTGGTCACCACCAACATGTCCCCGGAGGCCCTCATTCGAGAGCTCGGGCGCTTGGATCCCACGCGCCGCGTGGAGGACCGCTTGCGGGGCTACGTGATCCCCGTGGCCGTGCGGGGGGAGAGCTATCGCCTGGCCCAGCGGGAGCAACGGCTTCCGGAATGGGCCAAGTGAAGGAGGGCACGATGGTGTGGCAGGCCGTGTTCGACAACGGGCAGCGGGAACGGGTATGGGGCCTCAACGTCTACCACGCCGCGCAGCGGTTGGCGCGGCTGGTGTTTGGGGACTGGGCTGTGGCCGTGCCCTGGTGCGTGGATGAGCGCACGGGCACCGGCGGGCTCTTCCAGATCGTGTCCCGCAAGAGCGGCCGGGTCCTGGCTGTGGTGGATATCACGCGGGAGGGAAACCATGCCCGAGGAGAACCTGCGCGCGTGGGCTGAGCGCATGGTGGCCTGGTTGCCCCGGGCCCTCCAGGGGCTCAGGGAGATGCAGTGGGAGGTGGCCCAGACCTTGCTGGAGCTAGAGGAGAGCGGGGCCTATCGGGAGGCGGGGTACACCAGCCTTCACGAGCTTTTGGCAGAGCTGGGCATGTCAAAAACCCAAGCTGCGCGCCTTCTGCGGGCCGCACGGTTCGCTCGGGAGAGCGGGCTTGGGGAGAAGTTGAGGGCCGTGCCTCCGGAGGTGGCCGACGCCTTCCGGCGCGTTCCGGAGGAGGAGCTGCCCGAGGTCCTGGAACTCTTTACTCAGCACCCCTTGCCCGTGGCCTGGCAGGAGTTTCACGACCGGTGGGGGCCAGAGCGACTGCGTCGGTTCCACATCGTGCATTACGGGCGGGATGGTTCGGCCGTGGTCATCCGGGTACGTGCCCGCTCCGAGGAGGAGCTGCGTCCTCGCATAGTGGCGGGGGATGTGGTGATCCGGGGCGGGGTGGTCGTGGAGGGGCAAGTCCTGGAGGAGGACGAATGAGCGAAGAGGGCATTCGCGTGGAGCCATACGAGGTGCGGGGAAGTCTCTGGTGGCGGGCCGTGGACCCGGACACGCGGGAGGAGGCCTATGCGGCCTCCCCCGAAGGGGCTGTGGAGCGGCTGCGTTGGATGCAGCGGATCCGCAGGGGCGAAGTAGGGGGTTCTCGTGGGCCTTCCGATTTGCGAAAAGATGGCTAGGGAAATGTATTTCCGGTACAAGGCCAAGAACAACGGCCATGGGGCATTGCCTCGCTGCCAGCGCCGCTACGTCTACCGCTACATCGCGTTCCTCATGGGAACACGCAGTGCCCCCCGTCCTCCAGAGGGTATGAGCGAGGTGACGCGGGCCTGGCTGGAGGACATAGCCTGCGCCGTGGTTCGGGCGGAGGGGAAGGGGGTGATGCATAGGTGATGAATGTCCCGGCCAAAGTGGGGGCTCCCCGTGCCAAACGAACCCCGAAAAAGTCGCTTTATATAGGCGAGCGATGGATTTCGCCGAGACCGTGGAACCTCTGGTGCGGCGGGTGGTTCGGGAGTGGGCTGCGCGTTTGCACGGGGAGCCTGCCCTTGGCCCGGAAGACTTGGCCCAGGAGCTCCGGCTTCGGGCCTGGGAGCTTTGGGGCTCCCAGGGACGCCTGCCTGATGAGTGGGAGATGCGGGACTGGGCCTGGCAGGTTCTGCGGCAGCACGGCTTCAGCGGGGCCACGCGCGGAAACCTCGCGGCACCGGATCCCCGCGCAGAGGTTGACGTGGAGGATCTGGCCGGCTTCGGCCTGGGCTCCCCCACGGAATACGAGGCCCTGCGCGCGGAGTTCTGGGGGCGCATGTCCCCCGCTCTGCGTGCCCAATGTGAGGAACTCGCCGCGGCCCGCTCCTGGGCGGAGCTGGCCGAGCTTTGGGGGTTCCCCGATGCTCGAGCCTGCCAGCGCTACGTGCAGGGCCCCCTGCGGGTGCGCATGGAGCGCGAGGGCGCCTTGGATCTGTTGCGCGCTTTGGTTTTCAAGCATGGGTGATTGGTGGGGGGAACGGGAGGCCCTGCGGGAGGAGGTGCGCTTCCGCGTGGAGCACCTTTTCTCCCGGGCGCCTGAGGATTGGCGCGAGCCCTTGTTTCTCGCGCGCGAGCATATCCGCATTGGCACCGACCCCGAGGGTGCCAACCGCGAGCTCCATCTGCTCTACGCCCTTCGGCATGTCCTGGGGGTATTGGGGCGGCTATGCGTGCGGTGATCCTGGCGGGCGGACGCGGGGAGCGGTTGGCTGGTGAACCCAAGGCGTTCCTGCCCTTCAGCGGAGTTCCCCTCATCACCCTCGTTGTGCGCTTGGTGCGGGCCGCCCTGGAGTGCCGCCCCATCGTGATCACGGACTGCCGGGGCCTTGAGCTAAGCGACATCCTGCGCGGCGAGGCCATGGTCTTTGACACCTTCGGGGCGGGGACGCGGGAGGCGGTTCTCATGGGGCTGGCCCTGGCTGGACGGGACGGCCAGCCCGTCCTCCTCATGCACGGGGATGTTCTCTGTATGCCCCGCATCCTCTACGACCTTCCCGAAGATGCTGCTGTGGTGCTCTATCCGCCGGAGGCGGGCAAGGTGTCGGCCCACGTGGTGGATGGGCTGGTTCTGGGCCTGGGGTGCGGCACATGGCAATACGGGGGGCTCCTTGCCCTTTCGAGCGATTCCGTGCCGGTGGCCATCGAGGCCTTGGCCCGTGGGCAGGGCGAATACTGGGAAGCCCTACGGCCGCTGTTCGCCCTGCGGGAGATCGCAGCCTGGCCGTGCTCCCACGAGGATCTCGTGGACATCGACACCGCGGCTGATTCGTTGCGGGCCCATAGGGACCTCTGGCCGCGGATCAAAAGCTATGCCCATTAGGCGCTTCCAGTGCGGGCGGTGCGGGGCGGAGTACTGGGACGTCGTGCCCGCGGGGGCGGTGGCTCCGTGCCCGGTCTGTGGGGAGGCCGAGCGGGTGGAGAACCTGCCGCCCAGGCGGGTGGTGGTGCAATACCGGGGAGGTGGCGTTCATGGACGAGTACGACGAGGTGCGAAGGCTGCTTGATGCGGCCTTCCAGGAGGGCCACGGCATCACCGGCACGGTGCGCGCTGTGGCGTTGGCCTTGGCTGCACACAGGGTGGCCCGCCAATGCGGCGGCTCCCGGCGCTTGGCCGAGGAGATCGCTCTGGCCGTCCTGCAGCGCGAGCTATGGGGGAGGGATTATGACGATGAAGACGTGGGCGCGCCCTAGCCCCCGCCTCCCCCCCAGTGCCCAAACGGTGGAGGATGCCTCCGGGCACGGGCATCCTCCACCCCTTTCCCTCAGCCCCATCCCCTACCTGGCTTTGGACGAGGCCGAGGACCTGGAGTGCCTCTACGTGATCCCCATGGAGCTGCACTACGGGGCGGAGGAGTTCGACTTCCCCTCCTTCTTGAGGTGGCGGGAGTGGGTGCGTGGGGAGCCTCGGGCCAGGGTGATCCTGATCGGGGACGTTTTGGAGTTCGCCACGCGCGACAGCGTGGGCGACGTGTATGGGCAACCCATCCCACCTGAGGAGCAAATGCTCCAGGTGTGTGAGGTTCTGGATCCCATTCGGGAGCGCATTTGGGCCATCACGGAGGGGAACCATGAGGGGCGGGCGGCCTACGCGGTGGGAATCCATCCGGGACGGTGGGTGGCGTTCAACCTGGGCATTCCCTACTTCCCGGGCCGGCAGGGCGTGCTGAAGGTGCGCCTGGGGCGGGGGGAGAACGGGAAACCTGTGGCCTACATCATCGCCTTTGCCCACGGCTCGAGCTCGGCCCGCACGCCCGGCGGGAAGCTCGCGGCGGCCTGGCGGTTCACCGATGTAGTTTGGAACGCCGATGTCTACATCACCGGCCACAGCCATGGCCACATCGTGGACCGCGGGGCGCGGTTCGTCGTGGACCCCCACAACAACCTGGTGCGGGAGGAGAAGTTCTACATCGTCATGGCTGGATCTTTCCTGGGCTATGCCGGTTATGCGCGGGAGCGGGCCTGGGCTCCTTTGGGCGTGGGCTGCCCGCGTATCCGTCTGGACGGCCGACGAAAGGACGTCCATGTGAGCATCTGAGGAGGGCCTATGAAACGCGTGGTTTTAGCGGCATTGGTTTTCGGGCTGGGTGTGCTTGCTTACGCCCAGGGGTACTTCATCGGCGCGGAGATCATCCCCCACACGTTCGGGACCGCGACCTACGGCATCCCCTACCTTACGATCGGCTACGACGCGGGCTGGGGGTACGCCAGCCTGGGCCTAGCCTCACCGGGCCGGCTGAACACCTGGCTCTCCGTGTCCGGCGGAGGCTCCTGGCCGATCACCACCCAGACGGTGCTCGGTGGTGGCCTTACCTTCTGGCTGAAGCTGGAGAACTTCGCCATTGCTGACAGCACTTGGGCCGTGAACACGTCCTTCCTCTACCGGTTTGGTCACAACCTTGGTTTGCTCGTGCGCATGCATATCCCGCTCATGGTGGACCCGAATTCCTTCCTCTTCGGCTCGTGGTTTAGCTTCGGGCTCGTCTATTACATCTGGAGCGGAGCACCCGGGAACTAATATGAGGAACAGGGGCGGGAGAGCGCTACGGTTGGGGGTGTTGGGGCTCATCGGGCTAGCCCTGGCGGGGTGCACTTCCTGGGTCCCCCGCCAGGGGGAACCCGAACTCATCCTGGTCTACACGCCGGGGAGTTTTTCGGTTAGCGCGAGGGTCGTAGGGATCAACGGGGACCTGTACATCTGGAACTGGGGTGACGGTCCGGACGAGGAGAGCACGACCGGCGCGGCTACCCATACCTATGCTCAGCTCGGTGTGTACACCGTTCGGGTCACCGTGATTCGCCTGACATCCTTGGGCTCTGGCATGCCCGGGCCGGGGACCAAACCGGGACGCGAGGTCGTGGCCGAGCTCAGCGGCATTGTGGACCTAAGACCCGCCGTGGTCCTTTCCAGTATCGCCATTACCGTCCTTAACCCGCCGCGCTGGTACGACCCCCGGACCTGGCCGGAGGATGCGTTTCCCTCAAGTTGCAGTCTGGAGGTTACGCCCGTGTTTGAACGGTACCGGCCAGGCGGCCCTGAGCCCACGCGCGCGGTGTGGGCCGTGTTCCGGGAGGGGCAGTTCCACCTCCAGGTCACGGGGATTCCTGCGGTGATCCCCTTTGAGACCCTGTACGTTGGGGGTTGTGGGGTGAATTACGCCCGCTACGAGATCCACGTGACGGTGTTCATGAGCGATGGGACAACGCTTACTGGATCCCGTTCCATCCGCATCTGTGCGCCCAATGGATGCCGTTAGCGGGCTTGTTTTAAAACTTGCCCCCGGGAGGCGGGGAAGGAGGTGAGGAAGCATGGCCCGATGGTATATGCGGTTGATCCTGGCCCTGGCAGTGGTCGCTGGCTTCCTCCTTTGGGGGCATAACGACGCGTCGGTCCTGGGGCTGGCCCAGGTTTCCGGGCCTAAGCCGCTCGCCGCGCCGAGCTTGGAAACGTCCGAGGCCGTCCTCCAGCGCTTCATTCGCTCCGTCACCGTCCAGGTGCTCGTGCACCTGGACAAGTACACGCGGCCCCTGGAGTGGTACCAAGAGGTCAACGCCAGGGGCGAGCGGGGCGAGTGGAAGGTCCGCTACGGGGAGTGGAGCAAGACCCCGCAGCGGGTGGTGGCCGCAGGCACGGGCGTCATCGTCTACTCCCTAGACGGCAGCCCTTACTCCGGCACCTTCATCCTGACTAACGCCCACGTCGTTCGGCCCCTCGTGAACAAAGCGGCCTTGGGCTCGCCATCTAAGCCATTCGACGAGTACCGGCTCGAGGACCTCGTGGTGGAGACCCTGCCGCCGCGCGTGACCCCCAAGGAGGGCGCCCGGCCCTACTCCCAGTACTACTTCACCCTCCCCACGAACTACGTCCAGATCAAAGCCAAAGAGGACCAGTTCTTCACGGTGTACGCGAAGGTTGTGGACTATGATCTTGCCCTGGACGTCGCCCTCGTGCAGATTTGCAAACCTGACGGGACGCCCGCTGCTGTCTGGGGGCTTCCCTACGTCACGCTCCGGGACTTCAACCCGTTCCTGGGCGAGTCGGTATGGGTCTGTGGGGCACCGCTGGGCATCCCGTTCTCGCTGGACCGAGGGCGGGTGAACCAGGTGGGCCTAAACCTTGGGGAGAGCGGCGGGATCGTTTGGAACGATCAGATCAAGTTAGATATCGCGGCTGCGCCCGGAAGCTCTGGCTCGGGCATTTTCGATGACCGCGGGTACCTTATTGCCTTGCTCCATGGGACTCTGGTCTACGCGGGGAACTTCATCCGGGGCGGAATCCTCGCGATTCCGGTGACGCATATCCGGGATTGGTTACTCTGGCGAGGCTGGGCCTTCATCGTCACGGCGCCACCGTACGTCGGGGCGCCCTATTACGGGTCGAAATGAGGGGGAGTGGGGCAGGGCATCTCCCTGCCCCATCTTGATTCTGAAGCTATGCCGTTCATAGAGCGCCCATTCAGGCTGATTGCTGAGGGAGTAGATGTACATTGGGACAATATTCTGAGGAAGCCCAATCTATTCCCGCCTGAAGCCCATGCAGCTAGTCATGGGACCAATGGAAGTGACCCGGTAACGATTGACTGGGACACACAGATTGCAGGCAAGCCGAGTACATTCCCCCCTGAAGCCCATGCATCCACTCATGCAGCAAATGGCAGCGATCCGGTAACAGTAGACTGGGATACTCAGGTTTTGAACAAACCAAGCGCATTTCCGCCCCAAGCCCATGCACATAGTGTGGCGGATATCACCTCTGGCCGGTTTGGGCTTTCCCGTCTACCTGATGGGCCTTCCGGAAAGGTCCTCATAGCTCAGGGCATAGGGAATGATCCAATATGGGGCGATATGCCTGGGGCTGGGCCGCATACTCATGCAGCTAGCGACATTGTTTCCGGTCGGCTGAGTCTCTCCCGCCTACCTGATGGCCCCTTTGGAAAGGTCCTTATGGCCCAAGGCGAGGGGAATGACCCGGTTTGGGGGGACGTTTCCGGTGGAGGCCCACATGCCCCAACCCATGCCTGGGATGGCAGTGACCCGGTAACGATTGACTGGAACACACAGATTGCGAACAAGCCGGGTGTG
>JAUQPF010000047.1:62328-67453 GCA_030550535.1 Candidatus Bipolaricaulota bacterium | reverse complement strand
TGAGCACCATCCCTGCCGGCGCGGATGTGATCTTGTTGGGATCCAGCGATTCCGGGTCCGTTCCGAAGGCGATGACGAGCTCCCCACCCACCCGCGGGGCCTGGGCCGCGCCCCAAAGCCCCAAACCAACAAGTCCGCACAGCGCCAAAAGCCAGATTTGCTTCCTCATAAGGCTCCACACCTCCTTTTAGGCTTCCCCCGGGGATTAGCTCGCTAGGGCCTGTTCCCTCCTTCCCATCACCTCCAGCTTGGCGAGGGATACCGTACATTATACCGGTGGCCCCGGGCGCGTGAAGTCCTGGTCCTTTCAGCTTTCACACGCGGTGGGCGAAGCGCGGATCGAGGGCGTCGCGCAGGCCGTCGCCCAGGAAGTTGAAGCACAGAACGGTGAGGAAGATGAAAAGGCCGGGGAAGAGGGCGATGTAGAGCCCGTTGGGGTAGTACAGGAACTCCTGGGCCCGGGAGAGCATGTTGCCCCAGGACACCGCGGGCGGCTGGATGCCCAGCCCCAGGAAGGAAAGCCCGGACTCGATGAGGATGGCCTCGCCCACCATGAGGGTGGACTGCACGATGAGGATATGCAGGGCATTGGGGAGGAGGTGCCGCAGCACGATGCGGGCGGAGGAGGCGCCCACGGCGCGCGAGGCCAACGCGAACTCCCGCTCCTTGAGGCTCAGGATCTCCCCGCGCACGAGGCGGAACGCGGGCATCCAGGAGAGGGCGGTGATGACCACGATGATGATCACGATGCTTTTGGCGGGGCCGAGGAGTTCGCCCAGGCGCACCGCCCAGGGGAAGTCGCGGCTGGCCAAAAGGCCGCTCAGGATCAAAAGGAGCGGGAACTGGGGGATGGCCAGCATGGCATCGGTGAAGCGGCTCATGAGCACGTCCACGGCACCGCCGGCGTAGGCCACCCCCGCTCCCAATAGCCCCCCGAACAGGGTCGAGCCCAGGGCGGCGGCAAACCCCACGAGCAGCGAGACCCTTCCGCCGTAGAGCACGCGGGTGAGGATGTCTCGCCCAAGATCGTCAGTGCCGAAGGGGTGGACCCCGCAGGGCCAGCCCAGGATCCCCCGGTCGCGGGCGCAGCGGGGCAGGGCCCGGGGGTCGGCGGGCGGGCGCAGGCTGGGCGCGGCGAAGCGCAGGCGGAGGTTGCTGCGGGCCGGGTCGTAGGGGGAGAGCCAGGGCGCGAGGGCTGCGGCCAGGACCAAAAGGAGGATGACCGCCCCGCCGAACAGGGCCAGGCGGTGGCGGCGAAACCGGCCCCAGGCCAGGCCCCAGGCCGTGACTGGCCGCTCCCTAGTCGTAGCGGATCCGCGGGTCAACCAAGGCATAGGCTACATCCGCCAAGATGTTGAACACCAGGATCAGAAGGGAGATGAACATCAGGGCCACCATGGCCACGTTGAAGTCGTTGGCCAAGATGGCGTCGTAGATGGCCCGCCCCATCCCGGGCCAGTTGAACACGGTCTCCGTGAGCACGGCCCCGGAGAAGACCCCGGGGACGGCCAGGGCCACGAGGGTGATGATGGGCAGGACCGCGTTGCGCAGGGCGTGCTTAAGGACAATGGTGCGCTCCGGGAGCCCCTTGGCCCGGGCGGTGCGGATGTACTCGTCGTGGATGACCTCCAGCATGGAGCTGCGCATGAACCGCGTCCAGGTGGCCATCTGGATGGAGGAGAGGGTCACAACGGGCAGGATCAGGTGCCGCACGCGGTCCCAAAGGTAGGCGCCCAGGCCCTGGGCGGCCAGGCCCGGGGTGCCCAAGCTCCCCGCGGGAAGCCATCCCAACCGCACGGAAAAAAGATAGATCAGCATGATCCCCAGCCAAAACACGGGCACGGAGATGCCCAAAAAGTTTAGGGTGGTGACGGTGTAGTCCACGAAGGAATGGCGGCGCAGGGCACACAACACCCCCGCGGGCACGGCCACCCCGAACGCCACCACCAGGGCCAGCCCGGAGAGGAGGAGGGTGTTGGGGAGGCGCTGGCGGAAGATGAACTCCGCGGCGGGCAGGCCATACCGCCGGGACGGGCCGAAGTCCCCACGCACCGCCCGGCCCAGCCAGTACCAGTAACGCACGTACCAGGGCTTGTCCAAGCCGTACAGCTTGACGAGGCGCTCGTAGTCGGCGTGGGTGAAGCCGGGGTTGCCAAAGCGCAGCTCGTCCAAGGGATCCCCGGGTTTCAAGGCCAGGAGGGCATAGATCACCACGGAGATGAGAAAGAGCGTGGGGATCACAAGGAGCAGCCGACGAACGAGGAACGAGAGCATAGGGCTCGCCCGGGGGAGGGCCAGATCCTCCCCCGGGCCTGTGCACCTCGCTCAGTACACCCGGACCGCCCCGCGCTCCACCCACCCCCACATCCAGGCGTTCCAGAAGGGGGTGCGGGCGATGGGAGCGAAGACGTAGTTCGCCAGGCCCACCTTGTACATGATGATCCCCACGCGCTCGTAGAGGGGGATGAACGGGAGCTCCCGGTTGAAGATGACCTGCATCTCCCTGATGATGGCCGCGCGCTTCTCCAGGTCGAACTCGTTCAGGGCCGCGAAGTGCAGACGGTCGTACTCCTCGTGGACCCAGCCGCCCACGTTGGAGCCAGCGAAGCCGTTGGCGCGGCGCGGCACGTTGTCCAGGGGCTCGGGCGTGGTGGGGTCGTCGGCCCACAGCTCCCCGGAGATCTCGTCCGCGGGGACCTCGCCGATCCCGCCGCCGGCGGCGTACTCGATGATCCCCGGCCAGGAACAAATGGAGCCGCGGTTGATGAACTCCGTGCTAAATAGGACCGCAGCCGGAAGGTTCGTGGGCTCCAGCTTGATCCCCACCTCCGCCAGGTACTCCATGAGGAGCTCCTGGGTGCGGATGCGGAAGGGCGCGGGGGTGGTCACGTGGGGAAGGCGGAACTCCACCTTGCGGCCGTCGGGGGTGATCCGGTCCAGGATGCCGTTTCCGTCGGAGTCTTTCCAGCCAAGCTCCGCCAGGAGGGCCTTGGCCCGCTCGGGATCGTAGGGCCAAGGGTAGAGGTCGGGGTTATAGCCCACGTCGCCCCGCACCACGAAGGAGTTGGTCACGATGGCCCCGGGGAACACCGCCTCGGCCAGGGCCTCCCGGTCGATGGCCATGATGATGGCCTGGCGTGTGCGCACGTCGTGGAGAAGGAGGTCCCGGGCGAGGGCGCAGCCCTCCTCGCCGTAGCGCTCGTGGCCGAAGTGGTTGAAGTTGAGCATTTCGATGAACCCCGAGGGCACCGCTTCCACCTTGAACATCTCGCCGGCTTGGGCCGCGAGGACGGCGGGGTCGTAGCCGGACAGGGCGATGTCGTCGGTGGCATCGAGCTCCCCAGCGAACAGGGCCGCTAGAAGCGTGGGCTCATGAATGATGAAGCGCACGATCACTTCTTGGATGTAGTTCTCCTCGGGTCCTGGGGGCTTGAGGAAGAAGTCCGGCCGGCGCACCACCCGCAGGTATTGGTTTTTGCGCCACTCCACGAACTTAAAGGGGCCGCTGCCCACCACCTTTGCAGGGTCCCGCCCGGTGGCGGGATCCGCGCCCAGGAATTTGGCGGTGATGATCTCCGCGGCCTTCTCCGGCTGGGCCTCGGCCTCCAGGAAGATCGGCTCCCAGACGTGCTTGGGGGCGAGGTCGTAAAACCGGGCCAGGCCGATGCGGCCCGAGGGGTTGGCGTAGAAGGGGTTGGGCTCCTTGTACACGATGGTGAAGTTCTTGGCATCGTGGACGATGATCTCCGCGATCTTGTTCGAGAACGTGCGGAACGTCACAGGGATCAGGGGGTGGTTCTGCACCTCGAAGGTGAAAACCACGTCGGCGGTGGTGATGGGGGTCCCATCGGACCAGTACGCGTCGTCCCGCAGGGTCCAGTCCACCTCCTGGCGTAGGAAGTTGCCGGCGGCGTCGTAATACACGCGCAGCCTGCCGTTGGCGAAGGTGGGCACTTCCGTGGCCAAGCCCGGGAGGAGGTTTCCGTCCACGTCGAAATAGGTTAGGCCAAGGAACAGCAGGGCGAGAATGTTCTCCTTGGTGTCCGCGGCGCCCTCCCAGATGTTTAGTTGGTCCGGCTCTTGGGTGGCGCCGATGACCAAGTTGTTGAGGGCCGGGCCGGCCAGGGCCGCCCCGCCCAATCCCAAAAGAACGAACACCGTTCCCACGCGCACTGCCCAGCTTTGGCCATGCATACCCGCTTCCACCTCCTCATGGTGTTCCCGCCCGCCTCACCGCACGCGAGGCGATAAGGCTATTGTACGGAGCGCGGGGACGAGCGAAAAGAAGAGGGCCCAGGGAAGCCCCCGGGCCCTCCCCGAGGAAGGAGGCTGAAGCTTACGGGCCCTCGAGCGCGCTGATCGTGGTCTGCCAGAAGATGATGCGCACGTTTTGGGTGTAGGCGAGGGCTCGGCCAATGCGGAAGTTGATGCTGGGGACGAACGCGCCGGTGTAGCCCTCGGGAACGCCCACCACGAAGGGGTTGGTGGGCGGGCTCACCATGCGCTGCCGCAGCCGCACCAAGGAGGGCTGAGCATCAAGGACTCCGTCCCCGTCCATGTCCAGGCGCAGATCGAGGTAAATGGTTGTGGCATTGCGCACAGCGAAGGAGTAGGTGACGCTTCCGGTGGTCACGGTGCCCTCGCGCACCACTTGCCAGCCGGCGCTCACCGGCTCCGGCACAAGGCCCAGGGGCGCGGGTCCCGCCTCCTCCGTGAACCCCACGAACTCCCCGTCCGTGCGGAGCTCGATGCGGAAAGCATGCGGCGTGGTCCAGGAGGGTGCGCCGTTCACCGTGATGTACCAGCGATCCGTGCCCCACACGAAGACCCCGGGGATACCGTACATGGGAGGCATGCCGGGGATCCCCATGGGCCGGACCACCACGGTCCGGCTCGCCGTAGCCGTGGCCCCAAGGTTGTCGGTCACGGTGAGGGTGACGGTGTAGGCCCCTGGCGCCGTGTAGATCCAGGCCACCACCGGGCCGTTTTGGTCGGGGACGCCGTCGCCGTTCAAGTCCCACTGGTAGGCCACGATGCTCCCATCCGGGTCGTAGGAGGCCGTGCCGTTGAACATCACGGTTTGCCCTACCTGAGGGGTGGCGGGGCTGAAGGTGAACTGGGCCAC